>CALKFX010000062.1 GCA_938084875.1 uncultured Flavobacteriales bacterium
CCAGCAGAAAAATCAAATAAATTAACTGGTGTAGCAGTTATAACATCTGCAGTAGAAAAGACAAATCCTCTTCTAGGATGTATCATATCTCCAAAAGTTAAATTTGATCTATTTACAGATTTTTGGATGTAAGTTCCTTGAAGTGCAAAATTGAGCGTAAACTTTCTTGTAATATGCTGGTGGTAAGAATAAGAAAAACTTGCTTCATTAGAATTTAAAGTTTTTGCAATTTGATCACTCATAAGAATAATTCCAAATCCTCCTTTCAAAGCATCTACATATTGATCGTAAGTAATAGAGGTTGTAATAAAATCTCCAGAAAAATTTGGCCACTGATTTCTATAATTAGAAACTATTCTTGGACAGTGGTGAGTCCCTGAAAAAGCAGGATTTAAATATACTGGATTGGAATAAAACTGTGTAAAGATAGGGTCTTGGGCAAATATACCTATACTGCATGTCGTTGATAACAAGACAAACAATAAATGAAATTTTAGAAATTTATTTTTTATTGCAATAAGAATTGACATACATTTATTATACTCCAAAAAAAAGATTAGGTTATTAAATATCCCGATAAAAATAACAACATTAGAAGAAAATACACTTAAAAAAAGTTTTTTTTATAAAAATAAAAATTTGAAAATCAACTGATAACTATTATATTTATAAAAGTGTATAAATAACATTTTTATTAAAATCTATAAATTATCAACTTAAAATTATATTAATATGAGCAAATTTCCATGGCTTGAAAGTTACCCAGATTTTGTTTCCCATTCTACAGAAATAAATTATGAAAATATAGTAGAAATATACGATCAATCTATTAGAAATTTTGGAGACAAAGTTGCTTATAAAAATATGGATGTTGAACTAACCTATAATGAGCTTGACAATCACGTTAATGCATTAATATATTACTTTCAAAATAATACAAATTTGAATAAAGGAGACAAAATTGTCTTACAAATGCCCAATTTATTACAGTATCCAGTGGCAATTTTTGCTTGCTTAAAGGCAGGACTAGTTATTGTAAATACTAATCCATTATATACTGCGGATGAAATGTTACATCAATACAAGGATTCTGGCGCAAAAGCTGTGATTATTGTGGAGAATTTTGCACATAATTTGGAGAAAATTGTTTCAAAAACTGACATTGAAACTGTAATAATTACTACAATAGGTGATTTATTAGGCGGATTCAAAGGAGGACTAATAAACTTTGTAATTAGAAATGTTAAAAAAATGGTTCCTGCTTTTTCAATCCCAGGAAGTCTCAATCTTAAAAAAATTCTTAAAGACAATAGTGGCAAAAAGGGAGAGAATATTGAAATTACAAATACGGATACAGCTTTCTTACAATATACTGGTGGTACTACAGGACTTTCAAAAGGAGCCGAATTGACACATAGAAATATTTGTGCAAATGTCTCCCAAGTAGAAGCATGGATTGGAGAAAATGTTGACCAAGGTGAGGAAGTTGTGATTACCGCTCTACCACTCTATCACATTTTTGCACTAACAGCTAATTGTCTTACTTTTTTCAGGTATGGATCAAAAAATGTTCTTATAACCAATCCTAGAGATATGCCTAAGTTTTGTGCAGATTTAAAAAAGAATCCATTTACCGTAATTACAGGGGTTAATACACTATTTATAGGATTAATGAATCAAGATGTTTTTAAGAATTTAAATTTTGACAAACTTAAACTTGCTCTTGGAGGAGGTATGGCTGTTCAAGATATAGTAGCAGAACAATGGGAAAAACTAACTGGATCAGCTCTTTTAGAAGCTTATGGATTATCTGAGACAAGTCCAGCTGCAACAATTAACCCATGGAATGGCAAACATAAAACTGGGTCTATTGGACTACCACTTCCTAACACAGATGTTAAAATTTTAAATGACGATTTAAAGGAAGTTAAAGTGGGAGAACCTGGAGAAATAGCAATTAAAGGACCTCAAGTCATGAAGGGTTATTGGAATAAACCAGAAGAAACTGCAAAATGTATGTATGGAGAATATTTTCTAACTGGAGACGTAGGGACTATGGATGAAGAAGGTTTCTTTAAAATTGTCGATAGAAAAAAAGAAATGATTCTTATTTCGGGATTCAACGTATATCCAAACGATGTTGAAAAAGCAATATCTGAAAACCCTAAAGTTCTTGAAGTAGGAGTTAGAGGTGAAAAGAACGAAGATGGTACCGAATTTGTTAGAGCATTTATAGTCAAAAAAGATCCTTCGCTCACCGAAGAAGAATTAATTGAGTTTTGCAGAACAAAATTAACAAATTACAAAGTTCCTAAAAGTATAAGTTTTAGAGATGAGCTACCAAAGTCTAACGTTGGTAAAATTTTAAGAAGACTTCTAGAGTAATTAGCTCTAATCAAGTTTGGAGAACTCCTGTTTTATAATCTTCTATTATTGGATTATTATTAGCTGCCTCGATACCTAACGATATCCATTTTCTAGTGTCTTTTGGGTCAATGATAGCATCCAGCCAAAGTCTAGATGCAGCATAGTAAGGCTTGATTTGAGCATCGTACTTCTTCTTAATTGCGTTAAATAATTCTTTTTCTTTTTCTTTAGATATTTTTTCACCTTTTGATTTAAGAGAAGATAATTCTATTTGAAGTAAGACTTTTGCCGCTTGTTCCCCACCCATAACTGCAATTTCAGCAGTTGGCCAACCAATAATCAATCTTGGGTCATATGCTTTTCCACACATAGCATAATTTCCAGCACCATAGGAGTTGCCCATAATAATTGTAAACTTTGGAACTACAGAATTGGCCATTGCATTTACCATTTTTGCTCCATCTTTAATAATTCCTCCATGCTCAGACCTACTACCGACCATAAATCCACTAACGTCCTGAAAAAACACCAAGGGAATTTTCTTTTGATTACAATTCATAATAAATCTAGATGCTTTACTAGCGCTGTCACTATAAATGACCCCGCCAAATTGCATTTCTGATTTACTAGTTTTAACAACTTTTCTTTGATTAGCAACAATTCCAACTGACCAACCATCAATTCTTGCATAACCACAAACAATAGTTTTTCCATAATTAGCCTTATACTCAGTGAAATCTCCATTGTCAATAAAAAAATTGAGTATGTTTTTAACATTGTAATTTGAAGATCTTAAAAAAGGAAAAGTTCCATAAAAATCTTCCATTTTTGATTTGGGTTTTTGGGATGGTGATCTGTTGAGTTTTAATGTTTGTTTATCTGAAATCTTATCTAATAAATCTCGAATAGTTTTTAAGCAAGTCTTATCATCAGGTGATTTATAATCCACCACTCCACTAATTTCAGAATGGGTAGTCGCTCCTCCTAAAGTTTCATTGTCTATTATTTCTCCCACTGCAGCTTTTACTAAATAAGAACCTGCTAGGAAAATAGTTCCTGTTTTGTCTACTATCAATGACTCATCACTCATAATTGGCAGGTAGGCACCACCAGCAACACAGCTGCCCATGACAGCTGCAATTTGAGTAACTCCCATAGCACTCATCTTTGCATTGTTTCTAAAAATTCTACCAAAATGTTCTTTATCTGGGAAAATTTCGTCTTGAAGAGGTAAATAAACTCCTGCGCTATCCACTAAATAGATTATTGGAATTCTGTTTTCTATTGCAATTTCTTGAGCTCTTAAATTCTTCTTTCCAGTAATTGGAAACCATGCACCAGCTTTTACAGTAGGGTCATTTGCAACTACTATACATAATTTTTTATGGACATAACCCATTACCACGATTACTCCACCAGCTGGACAGCCACCATGATCATCGTACATTTTATATCCGGCTAATGCTCCAATTTCAATATTTGGCGAATCTTTGTCTAGTAATAATTCTATACGTTCTCTAGCTCCAAGTTTACCTTTTAATTTTTGTTTGTTAATTTTCTCTTTGCCACCACCTAAATAAATTTCATCCAACTTAAGATTCAAATTTGAAATCATCAATTTTATTTGATCTTCGTTTTTATTAAAGGACACATCTTTTTCTAAATTATTCATAGATCGTGTTATTTCATCAATTTATAGCTAATATAAGTATTTCAAAATCTACTAATAAAGCAATTAAGTTATATTTGATTTAAAATAGAATAGATGAGAATTGGAATTGTATTGTATCCTACTTTTGGAGGAAGTGGTATTGTTGCAACAGAACTTGGTAAAGCATTGTCTAAAAAAGGCCATGAAATACATTTTATTACCTACAGCGAGCCTGTAAGATTAGGAGAATTAAGAAAAAATATTTTTTACCACGAGGTTAGAACCTCAGATTATCCATTATTCAAATTCACTCCCTACGAACAAGTGCTAACTAGCAAACTTGTAGACGTAGTTAAATTTGAAAGATTAGACCTTCTTCATGTCCATTATGCAATTCCTCATGCTTCGGCAGCATATATGGCACAGCAAATATTAAAAGATCAAGGAGTTGAAATTCCATTTGTTACTACTCTACACGGAACAGATATAACTTTAGTTGGTAAAGATCCTTCTTTTGAACCAGTAATTAATTTTTCTATAAATAAATCCAACAGAGTAACTGCTGTATCTGAAAATCTCAAAAAAGAAACTTTTGAATTATTTGACATTAAAAACAAAATTGAAGTTATCCCAAATTTTATTTGCCTTAAGGAGTATAAACTGGACAACAACGATTACTACAAAAAACGATTTGCTCCAAATGATGAGAAAATAATTTGTCATGTATCTAATTTTAGAAAAGTTAAAAGAATTGAAGACGTAATAATAGCATTTGAAGGAATCTCTAAGGAAATGGATGTTAAATTACTTTTAGTAGGTGATGGGCCTGAAAGAGCAAGACTAGAACAAATATCAAGAAATTCTAAATTCAATAAAAATATTTTCTTTTTGGGAAGTCTAAAGTCCACCAAAGAAGTTCTAAATATTTCTGATTTATTTATTTTACCATCCTCCAAAGAGAGTTTTGGTTTATCTGCTCTAGAAGCAATGGCTTGTGGAGTGCCAGTTATTGCAAGTGATTCTGGCGGAATTCCTGAAGTTATATCCCACGGAGTAAGTGGATTGTTAAATTCTGTTGGGGATACTTATCAAATTACAAAAAATGCACTTAAACTATTGACTAATGAATCTCTTTTAAGGAGGTTTAAAACCAATGCTTATCTACAAGCAAAGAAGTTTGATATTGAAGTTATATTGCCTAAATATGAGAGTTTATACGAAAAATGCTTAGAGGATTATCTAACTAAATGAATCCAAAACTCATCTCTTACTGGATTGGAAGTTCGAACTCCGTCTGCATCATAAGTACTACCAAAAGTTCCATCCATAATAACTAAATAAGCACCTGGCTTACAAAGTTTCCCACTTTCTGTTTTTCCATCCCATTCAAAATTAGGATCTAAAGAATTAAAAACTAGTTGACCCCATCTGTTATAAATATTTATTTGCATCACATCATAACAAGGATCATTTTTTCCTGCCAATTTATAGATGTCATTTGTTCCATCATCGTTGGGAGAAAAAATATTGGGAATTTCTTTTACATCACCGGCTGGAGGATCGACAGTAACATGGGAAGAAGCCATTACAGTATCTGATCCACATACTGTAGAAAAAGCTCGGTAGTTTAAATCAAATTCTTTTTGATATACATAATTACAATCCGTTACCCAACAAAATCTTAATGCAACATTTTGAATAGCAGAAGAAACATTTCCTACATGAGAATAACCTATCATTGAAATTGTATTACCAATGCTATCGTTAAAATCATCGTAATAATATTGCCCAGTAGAGCTGTTGTATTGTGGTGGTACAAATGTAGAATCAAAGCTAAAGTTTCCAGAGTACGGTTCTATGGCTAAAGTGTCGTCAGTGTTCAAAGTGTCTTGAGCAAATAAATCTATACAAATAGTATCGTCTAAAGTTACATTTATAGTGGAAGGAATATCTAAGAAAGTTGGTGCAGGAATTTTTTGAACATAAATACTAAGTTCCTTTTGCACGGGATTAAAACCACTACAATCTATAGAGTAAGAATCCATTGTAATATTAAAAGTAGAATCAATTCCTTCGCAAGGTGCTTCCCAACAGTAACGCATGTAAATAACTCCAGTATTTCCAATATATCCAGCACTATTTAAGTTAAATTGATTGAAGAAAACAGTATCTCCAATTGTATTATCCCAGTCATAATAAGCTAGATTTGTTCCGCCTGAAATGTAATTACTTGGCGGGACATAAGAACCCAGCAAATCAAAATTAGAAGAAGTAAGTTGTAGAAAAACAGAATCTGAAGGGTCATTTACACCTACTTCTAAATCAAAACAAATGCTGTCATTTACATAAATATCTACGGAAAAAGTATCTAATGCTGGGCTACCAACATCGTTGTTCAAAGTAATAACTGGTGGATTTGCCAAAACACACGGCAAGGATGCATATTGAGCATCTCTTCTAACTTCACCTATTTTTACTCCATTTCTATATTCCTCAACTCTCACTGAAAATTGAAAATATCCAATAATGGCTGGAGATGCTGCTATTTCACCAGTAACTGGATTTATAGACATTTGAGGAGTTCCGCC
>CALKFX010000063.1 GCA_938084875.1 uncultured Flavobacteriales bacterium
AAAATTCCCAATAAAGCAGCTATTTGGATTCTATTCCAAGGCAATTTTACCTATTCTAGGAAGCTTTTTTTCTAAAGATAAGTCTGCTTATCATTATCTTCCAGCATCAGTAGATGCTTTTCCAGAAGGAAATAATTTTACCAACGAATTAGATAAAGTAGGTTTTTCTAATTCTTCATATAAAACTTTAACAGGTGGAATTTCTTCAATTTATATTGCTGAAAAACCATAGTTAAATCTCTTTTATTATATTTGATTCCAAATGAAAAGGAAATTCTTATTATTTGTAATTCTATTATCTTTTGGCAGTTTGTTTTGTCAGTCTCCAAACCTAGGAAATTTTGATGATAAACCATTTCATTTTGGCTTTGCTCTTGGCTTTAATCAACCAGGATTCTATTTGGAAAAAAGTTCAAGCCATAAATTTTTTGATGATTCATTACAGTCATTACTAGTAAGCTCTAAAGGAGGTTTTACCTTAGGGGTTATTACGTCTTTGAATATAAATGAAAATTTTAAAATAAGATTTGTTTTACCTTCTTTATCATTTCAAGAAAGTGAAATGGAATACACCTACTTAAATCCTTCAAATTTCCAACAAACGGTTTATGTTAAGTCCATAAGACCAGTATATTTAGATTTCCCTGTACTTTTAAAATTTAGGACCAATAGAATCAACAATTTTGCAGTTTATGGAATTGCAGGTTTAAGGTATGGAATAGATATGTCTTCAAACATTGATGTAAATAATTCCATTGACCTAGAAGATCAGATAATTAAATTAAATAAGCATGATTTTGGATCTGAAGTTGGGGGAGGAGTAGATTTATTTTTAGAATATTTTAAATTGGGAATCGAATTAAAACTAGGTAGCGGAATGAGAAATATGCTTTATGTCACTCCAGGTGAAGAACCTACTAAATTTGACAATGCTATAGAGTCCTTGAGGTCAAGAGTTTGGACACTTTCATTTACTTTTGAGGGTTAATTTTTCCAATTCATTCAATATTATCCCTGTTGCAACACTTACATTTAAAGATTCTGCTTTGCCATTACCAGGAATTCTAATAGTGTTTTTAAGTTTTTCTTTAATATTTTTTGAAACCCCATTAGACTCATTTCCAATGACAATTATAGAATTAGTTTCGAGTTTTACAGAGCCAATATTATCACCTGTTAAAGAACTGCCAAATGTAACATGTTGTGGAAAAAGTTGTTGAAATTCTTCAAAGTCAATGTAATGGCAATTAACTCTAAAAATAGAACCCATACTGGCCATAAGAGACTTGCTATTGAAACAATCTACAGTGTTTTTTGAGCAAAATAGTTGCTTATATCCAAACCAATCAAGAGTTCTTACAATAGTTCCAAAATTACCAGGGTCGTTCACATTATCTAGGAAAATTAATGGCTTTTTATCCTTTCTATTAATTTTGTAAGTAGGTATTTTACATATTGCAACTACATTACTTGGACTTTTCAAATGACTTATTCTGGCAATTTCTTTCTTGGAACATACTGTAGATAAAGGGAATTCGTCCTGAAAGTCTTTAGTTGTAATAATAGATTCAAATTCAAAATCATTTTTTAGAAGTTCTTTACAGATTTTCTCGCCTTCAACTACAAATAACTGGTATTCTTTTCTTTTAATTTTCCGATTTAGAGAACTATATTTTTTTAAATCGTTATTGCTGATGGTCATATTGTTACTTTTGTAATGTGAAGTCTAATATGAATATAGTAAGAATTAATAAATATAAATTTCTTGAAAATTTTATTTTCTTCTTTTTATTTATTTTTATTTTTAGCTCGTGCTCTATTATAAAGCACGTTCCAGAAGATGAATATTTACTTAGAAAAGTAAAAATTCAAGTTTCAAATAGTAATAATTCCAATACTATTTCTAAAGAGGAACTCTACAATCTTTTGTTGCAAAAACCCAATCGCAAAGTTTTTTCAAATTATCGACTTTACTTAAGACTTTATAATTTATCCAATCAACAAAGAATAGACCAAAAAATCAATAAGAAACAGATAAAAATAGATAAGGTAAATCATAAGATTAAGCAACAAAATAGAAGCTCTTTGATTTTGGATAGTAATTATATTCAAAAACCATTGAAAGAACGGAAACTAGTATTTGGTGAAAGAATCCAAAACGCTGGTGAAGCCCCAGTAATTTTCAGTGCTTTAAAGTTAAATAGAACTAAAGAACAATTGAAAAAATATCTTTTTAATAAAGGCTATTTTAAAAACGAAATTACAGACTCTACAACTGTTTTAGATAATGGTCAAATAGATATTCAATATTTTATCCATTTAAGAGAGCCAATGTATTTAAGTTCCATTAAATATAAATGTCCAGAAATACTCATTTCAAGTTATTTAGACTCTATTAAAAGCAATTCGTTTTTAAAAAAAGGAGCGATTTTTGACACAGATAATTTAGTAAAAGAAAGAAATAGAATTAATGACTTTCTCACCAATAGTGGTTTTTACAATTTC
>CALKFX010000064.1 GCA_938084875.1 uncultured Flavobacteriales bacterium
CCATTAAATGCTTTGATGACGTTATTCTTAAAAGTAATTCTTTAGAATATAAGTTTGAAGCAAAAAACAAAAAACTCTTTGCTTTAAAAAGTAAGATTCTTTATGGCAGTCAAATTATTCAAGAAGAACTAGAGGAGCTAAAAGCCAATTATCTTTTAATATTATCCCAGCTAAATAATTCAAAAAATGTTTATAATAATTCTTTGAGAAAGTACAATTTACTTTTAGATCTTTCGGAAATAGAGGCTTTTTATTTAGGGGATATTAGTTCTGCAAAGCAACATTTAAATAATGCAATTCAAATACCAAGATTAAAAGAAAAACAAAAGGGGAATGCAAAATTGAAACTAGCCAATATTCTTGTACTGGAAGACAAAATTTGGGAAGCTTCCTTGATGTATCTTCAGATTGAAAAACAATTTAAAGACGACCAGCTAGGACATTTGGCAAAATTTAAAAATGCTCAAGTATATTATTTTTCTGGTGAATACGATTGGTGCCAAGCACAACTTAAAGTTTTAAAAGCATCCACCTCTAAGTTAATAGCCAATGATGCCTTAGAGCTATCTGTATTAATTTCAGATAATTACAATATGGACACATCAGAAGTTGCTATGAAATTATTTTCTTATGCCGACATGCTCGCCTATCAACAACAATTTTCGAAAGCAAATATTTTATATGATTCTGTACTAAATAATTTTAAAAATCATTCTTTAAATGATGAAATTATTTTTAGAAAAGCAAAAATTGATTTAAAAAAACACAACTACCTAAAAGCTGTGGAGAATTTCAAACTACTTGTTGACAATTACCCTAATTCCATTTTACTTGATAATTCTTTATTTTTAATTGCTTCAATATATGAAGAAAAGATTAAAGACTTTGAACAAGCAAAGAAATATTATAAGACCATTCTTTTTGACCACAAAGGGAGTTTATATGCTGCTGAATCTAGAAAAAGATTTAGAAAACTAGCAGGAAATACTAATGAGAAAATTGAAAAAGATTCAGGATGATTTTATATAATATTACCGTAAATATCGACCACGATATTCACCAAGAATGGCTTATTTGGATGAAGGATGTACATATTCCTGATGTTTTGTCTACTGGTTTATTTATAGAGAATAAAATTGCTAAAATTCATGCTGAGGAAGACGGTGGACTTTCTTATAGTATTCAATATTTATTAAAATCTTGGGAAGATTATAATCTATATCAATCAAATTTTGCATACCAACTACAAAAAAAATACCAAGATAAGTATGCCAATAAAAGTGTTGCCTTTAGAACAGTTTTAGAAATAATTCATGTGACCTACCCATAAAAAGTATGGATTTTAATTATTCTCCATTACAAAAGCTAGATCTTTCTTACTACGGAATTAAAAATCAAGTCTATGTAAAAAGAGATGATTTAATTCACCCCATTATTTCAGGAAATAAATGGAGAAAATTAAAATACAATTTTAAATATTTTAATTCTACATCTAAAAAAGGAATTGTTTCAATTGGAGGGGCTTTTTCCTCTCATATTTTAGCTCTTTCGTATCTATGTAAGGTAAATTCTATAAAATGTGTTCTTCTTGTTAGAGGTGAGCAAACCAGTCCTTTGAATGATATTTTAAAGAAATGCCATTCCTACGGTGCAATAATCGAATATATAAACAGAAAAGATTATAAAAATCCAAAATGGATTAAAAATTTTTGTAAAGAAAAGTATAATGATTTTTTTTTCATTCCAGAGGGAGGGTCTAATTTTTACGGAATAAAAGGCTGTCAAAAAATAGTTAATGAAATCGAAAATGATTTTGACTACATTTTTTGCGAGGTTGGGACAGGAGCAACTTTTTCTGGGATTGTTTCCTCCTTAAATAAATATCAATCTTGTTTTGGAATAGTTGTTCTGAAAGGGGCTTTGAAAATTGGAGAAAATATTTCAAAAAAATTTGAAGCTGAATTAAAAAAACCTTTTTCAAAAAATTGGATTTTAAACCATGATTATCATCTCGGTGGTTATGCCAAATACAGTGAAGAACTAATACTATTCATGCGAGAATTTTATAAAGTCACAGGGCTTATGACAGATCCAATTTATTCTGGGAAGATGTTTTTTGCTCTAGTAGATCAACTAAAAAAAAACAAGAAATTAGAGAATAAAAAAGTTATTGCATTACATTCAGGTGGGTTATCTGGAATAGAGGGATTTGAAAAAAGATATAAATTAAAAATTTTTAATTAGCCATTTCACTCATGAACTTGATTTTCATTAACCTAAGTTCATCTTCACTATAGTCGCCATCAAATTCTTCATAAGCCTCTCTAATATCATCCGATTCGGCATCTTCTAAAAAGTAATTGTAAATTTCTTTTTGAGCATCTTCATCAATTATATTATTTAGATAATAATCAATATTAATTTTAGTCCCAGATGATACAATATTTTCAATTTCTAATATAAGCTCTTCAATTTTTTTATTTTGACTTTTAGCAATATCTTCTAGAGGAAGTTTTCTGTCAATATTGGTAATGATATTTACCTTTTTACCACTTTTATTAACAATACTTTTCATTATAAAGTCTTGAACTCTCTCTATATTATTTTCTTCTACATATTTTTTGATAAGCTCTATAAAAGGGGTGCCATATCTCTGAGCTTTCCCAATTCCAACACCGCTTATTTTCTGAAGTTCTTCAAAATTAATTGGATATTGCATAGTCATTTCTTCCATAGATGGGTCTTGGAAAATCACAAATGGAGGTATGTTTTTTTTAAGAGCAATACTTTTTCTAAGGTCTTTAAGCATTTTAAAAAGTTTTTCATCCAATGCGCCTCCACCAGCTTTTTGATTTAGAATTATATCTTTATCGTCCGTATCGCTAAAGTCATGATCTTTAATTAGATCAATCTCTTTAGGATTATTTATAAAATCTTCTCCTTTTTCGGTCAATATTAATGTTCCATAAGTCTCAATTTCTTTTTTAACAAATCCAAGGACTACAATTTGTCTAAAAACAGCATGCCAGAAGTGTACATCTTCTTCAGCTCCGCTACTAAAGAAGGGAGATTCATTGCCTTTATAGGTTTTAATTTCTGCATTATTATTACCCACTAATATATTTGCAAAGTATTTTACCTTGTGTTTTCCATTTACGGATTTCACACAATCTAGTGCGAGTTTAACATATTTTTCACCTTTAATTTTTTCTTTTGGATTTTGAGAATTATCGCACATGTTAGCTCCTGGACCATTAATATCATCAAAATCTTCACCAAAGTAGTGTAGAAGAAATTTTCTTCGATTAATACTTGTCTCGGAATATGCTACTACTTCTTGAAGTAATTGATGACCAATTTCTTGTTCCGCCAATGGTTTCCCATGTAAAAAGTTTTCAAGTTTCTCAATGTCTTTATAACTGTAGAAAGCAAGACAATGTCCTTCACCTCCATCTCTACCAGCTCTTCCAGTTTCTTGATAATAACTTTCTAATGATTTAGGTATATCATGATGAATAACAAATCTAACATCCGGTTTGTCAATTCCCATTCCAAAAGCAATAGTAGCAACAATTACATCGCACTCTTCCATCAAAAACATATCTTGATGTTTCGCTCTGGTATTTGGGTCCAGCCCAGCATGGTAGGGTAAAGCAGATATTGAGTTAACTTGTAATAGTTGAGCAATTTCTTCTACTTTTTTTCTGCTTAAACAGTAAATTATTCCTGATTTTCCTATTCTAGTTTTAATAAATCTAATAATTTCTTTCTGAACATTTTTCTTAGGTTTAACTTCGTAGAATAAGTTATCTCTGTTAAAAGATGCTTTGAAAACAATAGCATCAGTCATTTCTAAGTTCTTTTGAATATCAGTTTGTACTTTAGGGGTAGCGGTAGCTGTAAGAGCAATAATTGGAACATCTTCTATTGACTTGATAATCGGCTTTAATTTTCGGTATTCTGGTCTAAAATCATGGCCCCACTCAGAAATACAATGTGCCTCATCAATTGCAAAAAATGAAATTTTTATATTTTTTAAAAAGTCAATATTTTCTTTTTTAGTTAAGGATTCAGGCGCTACGTATAAAAGTTTAGTTGTACAAGAAATTACATCATTTTTAACCTTGGTTATTTCCCCTTTGTTTAATGAAGAATTTAAAAAATGAGCAACACCATCATTATCACTAACTTGTCTTATTGCATCTACTTGGTTTTTCATTAAAGCAATTAATGGAGAAACTACAATAGCTGTACCATCAGAAATTAAAGCAGGAAGTTGATAACAAAGAGATTTCCCTCCACCAGTAGGCATTATGACAAAAGTATTTTTACCATCAAGGAGACTGGAAATAACCATTTCTTGTTCTCCTTTAAAAGAATCAAATCCAAAGTATTTTAATAAAGATGCTTTTAAATCGGTTTTAACAATATTCATTTTACGAATTCTTATTACTCTAATATAAAGAAATTAAAACTATTAGTTGACGAAGTTTATTTATATTATTTACTTATTTGCTCTAGGGTAATATAGGCCATTAACCCAGATGAAATTGAAAATACTTTTTCATCAATATCAAATGTTGAAGTGTGTAATCTTTTACTAGTTTTTCCATCACTTGTACCAATTCTATAAAAGCAGGAAGGAGAAGATTGACTTATGTAAGCAAAATCTTCAGACGTCATTCTTAAATCAAGGTTTATTACATTTTCTTTACCTAAATATTTTTCTGCTGCATTAATTGCAGTTTTTGTTATTTGTTCATTATTGACCAAAAAAGGATATCCTACTTTTATATCAAAATCACAAGAACCACCGGCACTTTCACAAATTGAACTTGCGATTTTTTTCATTTTTTCATGTGCAGAAAATCTCCATTTTTCATCAAACGTTCTAAACGTTCCTTTTATTTGAACCGTATCTGGAATTATATTAGTTTCTCCCTGCGCATTTACATAGCCAAAGGATAATACAGAAGGATTGTTTGGTTTGTTATTTCTGCTAACTATCTGTTGAAGATTTGTAATAATTTGAGCTGCCATTAATACAGGATCGTTTAAAAGATGCGGGAGCGCAGCATGTCCACCTTTTCCTTTCACAGTAATATAAATTTCATCTGCAGAAGCCATGTATAATCCAGGTCTAAATCCTACTTTTCCTACTTGTAAATCTGGATATACGTGTTGGGCAATACAAGCTTGAGGTTTGTTGTTAAGAAGACCATCTTCTATCATTAATTTTGCACCTCCAGGAAGTTTTTCTTCTCCCGGTTGAAAAACAAATTTTATTGTTCCATTGAAATCTTCTTTAAGCTCATTCAGTATTAAAGCAGTTCCAATTAAGGATGCACTATGAAAGTCATGGCCACAAGCATGCATAACTCCCTTATTTTTAGACTTGTAATCAACATTATTAGCTTCTGTAATTGGCAATGCATCTAGATCTGCTCGCAATAATATTTCTTTTGTGTCGGGATTTTTCCCTTTGATAGTTGCTATTATACCAGTCTCAACATGACCTGTAGTAAATGGTATATCGTGTTTTCTTAGTACTGATTGAATGTATTTAGAAGTTTCATATTCTTTGAAAGAAAGTTCTGGATGAGCATGAAGATGCTTTCGAATATTTACAGCTTCTAAAACATGTTTTTTCGCAATATTTCTTACTTTTTCTATCATTTTATGTAATGCTGAATCCCACTAATAATCGTCTTAACAGCAGCATAAAGCATAAAAACCCCAAAGATTAATTGTACAATATGTACAGGTGTATTAAAAGTCAATTTTGACCCAATCCATCCTCCCAAAATGAAAAAAATGGCCATAATTAAAGAATAATAGAGTAGTAAGTTTTTATAATCTATGTTGTCAATAACCATATTAAATGTGCCAGTTTGGTAATAATTGTAAAAGGCTAATATTCCAATAGGAGGAAGCATTAATGCAAGAGAGACCCCTTGAGCTTGATATTGATCTAGTTTTAAAAAATATATTAATGCTGGAATTATAATAATACCACCACCAATTCCAATGTATCCGCTCGCAATACCAGCTGCAAGACCAATTAGTGATAAAGTAATAAATGTTGTTAAATCCATATTTTTCTTAAAAGTCTAAAGATAAAGATAGTTGTTTAATTGATGGCATTAGAATTTTATCATCAACACCATACCCCCAGTCTAATCTTACATAGTACCCAAAAATTCTGGACCTAAGTCCAAAACCATAGCTATAAATTATAGGTTCTTTTTGACTCTTTATATTTATGGTGTAATTGTGTCCATTAATAATTGAGCTATTAAACGAATTCTCTATTGAATAAGGTGTTTTGCCAGTCCATGCAGATCCAATATCACCAAAACCAATTACCATAAAATTTTCCAAAAAGTCAGAGCTTAAAGGTTTATTTGAAAAGTAGCTAAATAGCGGAACTCTAAGTTCATTACTTATGGCTATAAATGAATTTCCATTTCTAGCATTTTGGTAAAACCCTCTTATTGGAGAAGCAATTGTTTGGAACTGAAAATTTATGTTGGGGTCTGGAAGTATAGTAGGGTCAAAATTAGCCCAAAGATAACCATCAACTCCACCCAAGTAGTATAAAAGCCTTTGAGAACCTAGGGATGTACTTGCAGCGAATCTTGATGCAAAAACAATATTTCTATGAATTTTTTGATAATTTCTTAAGTCGAGCCCTAAGACAAAAAAGTCGGTATTGGTGTTTAATAATTCATTGTACCCTTCTACCCAAGTTTTGAACTTAAAACCATTATTAATATTTAATGATATAGGTCTTGTAACATCAAAGACATATTCTAGAAGCCCTCCAAAAAGTATAAAATTATCATTTGGTGTTTTTAATGTTGTTGGAGAATTACTTAATGTAGTTACTTTGTCAAACCTCAAATTAGTAGTCAGTCTTAGACTACTAACTTCGCTAAAGGGAAAAGACAATTGATGTTTTATATCATTAACAACTGTTTTATTTATAATGTCATCGCTAAATACATCTTCAAATGATTGTCTAGATACTTGGGTTCTTTGATCAACTCTATTTTTTAAGTTTTCATAAATGGCTATTAATCCTATGTTATTTAGTTGAACAGGTCCTTTTAATCCACCACTAATTTTATAATCTTCGAATACATCTTTTGCTTGAACTAGCGTAAAACCGTCAAAACCTGCATTTTTAAATCCCGAACTGCTGTATCTCTGGTAAGCTTGATTATTGAAAGTTGGATTAAGTTGCATTATAAATTCACCAATAGTAAAATTTATATTGTAGACTTTTTGAGTAGGTAATTTTATATTATGGTCTTTTACAGACTCAGTTTCATTAAAATCCTTAGATTCTAAAAGTTGTTTTTTTTCATCCTCAAATCTATAATTGTAGATGTCGATTTTTTCTTTCTCTTTGAAAGATGCAGTGTTGCCACCTGAATTTATTTTTTTCGTGTTTATTCTTTTGAAGTAAGTTTTTGATGATTTATTTTCAAACATAGTGCAGTTTTTTCTGTTCCCTAAATAAAATTCATAATTGTTATTTCTACGGTACAATAAACTGTATAGAGATGTTTTAGAACTAAAATCAATCTCTAAAGAGTTTCTGCTAAAGTTTGACAACTGGTGTGTGCTACTTATATAGCGGTAATGTATCATGGTGTCAATATGACTTATAGTACTATCTACTATTGTTTGATAATGATTATAAATTCCATTTTCATCACTTAAAAAATTATAGTTGTTTTTAGTGGTAGGTTGAGGTTGTATTTCGTTATGGTCTATTGTATTTGTTAATTGGATAATTTTTTTTGTAACAGTGCTTATTTTAAATAAATCAAAATTATTTTTAAATAAATTATAATTTGTGTTATCTGAAGGCCTATTAGAGCTAAATATTATTTGATTAGATTTTGGCACATATTTAGCATATAAATCATCGAAAATATCATTAGTTAATTGCGTATAGCTATTGCCTAATACAGTGTATTCAAAGATGTCAGAATAGCTGTTTTTGACAGCAGACAACACCATTTTCGTTCCTTTTTTATTGTAGGAAGAACTCAATACTTTCTCCAACCCCAATAAAAATTTTATATTCTTTTTTCTATTTGTAAGATTATAAAGATTTAAAGTTATGCCACCTTTTTTCTCTTCAAATATTGCCAAAACCTCTCCACTAGGGTGCCAATCTAAAATAGGATAGGATAGGTCGGGAATTCTATTTAGTTTGTAATCTCCTTTAATTATTGTTTGTATTTTATCTTTTTTAACATCGAGTATTTTGACTTTATATTGTCCAAGATAATGTTCTGAAAAAGCAATTTTAGATCCGTCAGAACTCATTTTTAATTGTCTTATGGTTCTATTTTTTTTAATTTTTATATTCAATTTATCTTCATTTGGCTCCATACAATTAACCACATCGTTAGAATACTGAATTTTAAAATGATTAAAGAAATCTTGTTGAATCATTTCCGAAGAAACTCCAAGGACATAAATAAAACCACTTTCTACACTTTTACTAACCTTCATCATATACATCAAATTTGGAATCATATTTTTACCAAAAACAATGTCTATATATCTCCAAAGCCCATGTCCATATAATCTAGATTCATTATTACTTAGTGATTGAAACCTTTTAGTTTTTTCGCTAAGAATTAAGTCTTTTAGTTCTGAATCTAATTTCGAGTTCCATTCTTGAGAAAGATAATCGACCAAGCCTTCTTTAAACCATGAAGGCAGGTTAATAAATGTTGTATTTTTTACGGTCTGTTTCCAGTCAGTTCCATAAAGTATTTTATTAACTAATATTTCTGCAACTCCTCTTTTAATTTGATTTTCAAAATCTACATGATTTCCGTTGAAGTACAAAAATATTTTTTGACCTTCTATATTGGAAGTTCCTCCAATATTTGAAGAAATTTCATTTGTAAGACCTATATTGCTCTGTCTGAATTTACTTTGACTATTGTAAACTATAAGATGAATTTTCTCTTCAATTGAAAAGTCAATAAATTTTTCTATTTTTTTTTGAAATTCATAGGCTGTCTTTGCTGCAAATTTCGCATGTTCTCGACCGCCTTTAGAAAAATATACCTTTGATCTTTCAAACTCAAAAGATTGCCAAAAAAAAGAGTTGTATTGAACTCTGCTTTGTCCAAATGGAATGTTAGATCCTGTGTAATACTGTGAAAAAACAGAAAAACTACTAAATATTATTAATATGACTAAAAACTTTCTCAATTTTTACATTTCAAAGATAGCTAATTTCATGCCATAGTTTAATTTTGAATTTAAAACCTAAAAATGCTTAACGTAAAAAAATTCACTTTCAATCCATTCTCAGAAAATACTTACGTTGTAACAGACGAATTCAAAAATGCTGTAATTATAGATCCTGGATGTTATTACAAAGCAGAACAAAATGAAATAGACAGTTATATTTTGAAAAATAATTTAAAATTAAAATCTATTCTTCATACTCACAGCCATTTGGATCATATGTTTGGTACTGCTTACTTTGCGGATAAATATAATTTAGATTTATGGATTTGTAAAGAAGATTTAGTAACCTATCAATCCTATGATAAAGTTTGTGAGGTCTATGGTATTCCAATTACATTTAGTCCCAATCCCACTCCAAAATTTTTTGACTTAAAGCAGTTAATCCAAATAGAGGGAATTAAGTTTGAAATATTATTTGTCCCAGGACATTCCCCTGGGCATGTAGCATTTTACAATCAAGAAAATAATTTCTTAATTAATGGGGATTGTTTGTTTGAAAATAGTATTGGGCGAACAGATCTACCTGGAGGTAATCACCAACAACTTATAGACTCTATAAAAAATGAAATATTTATGTTGCCAGATGAGACTTTAGTTTATTGTGGACATGGCAATGAAACTACAATTAAAGCGGAGAAAAGTTCTAATCCTTTCCTCCGTTAATTAATATATTTTAAAACTAGTTAATTATCAATTTTTTAGTTTTAACATTTCCATTTTGGTTGGCTTTTACAATGTAAACGCCTCTGCTAATATTTTCGATATTAATATTTTGATTTTTATTAGAAATAGTTTTGTTATAAATTACTTTTCCGTTTAGGTCTAATATTTCAATTTCTGTTGTAGCAGTTATATTGGTCATGTAAATTTCAAAAGAACCATTATTAGGATTTGGAGAGATATTAAATTCACCAAGATTATTTTCTTTAATGTTTGTACATGGATCTACAAATACAACGGCTTCCTGCATATCACTATAGCAGC
>CALKFX010000065.1 GCA_938084875.1 uncultured Flavobacteriales bacterium
CACCATTAATTTTAAGCAATTCAATTTCTTGTTTTAATGCTTTCAATTCTGTTTGCGGTGGGGCTTCAACTAAACCTGCATGAATTTTCTTGCTTTCAGGAGTTTCAACAATAAACTTATATTTCCCCGAATTTGGCAATAGTATATTATAATTAGACTCTTCATCTACATTATAGGAACCTATTAATTTATTGGTTCTTACATCTTGTACTTTGATATTGGCTTTGTAGTCTTCTGCAAGAATAGAATTTTTAAAACTTCCTGAAATTATGATGTTTTGCATAGGCAAAACCTGCACCTTTACATTATATACATCAATCATTCCTCCTTCAGAAGATCTTTTAGAAGAAAAAATAGCATTTTTATTGCTTTTATCTACTAGATATAGAATATCATCATCTGTACTATTTATCTTATAATCAAGATTAGAAATAGGACCAAAGTCATTCGTAGTTGGATCGTAATTACATCTAAATATGTCGTATCCTCCCATAGAATTATGCCCCTTGGATGAAAAATAAAAAGTAGTTCCGTTGGAATTCAAAAAAGGAAAATCTTCATCGTATGGAGAGTTTATATTTTCTGGGAGAATTTTTGGAGAAGACCAGCCTCCACCAGACAATCTTTTTTTGAAATAAATATCTAAGCCATTATCACCAACTTCTCCATAACTTGAATAGAATATAATATCTTGGTTTAGAGGTGGGAAATATATAATTGATTTATGGTTCTTTTTTTTGTCTATTTTAGTTTGAAACTCTTCTGTTACTAAGATGGTTCCACCAATATCTTTCAAATCGTAACTATAATTAAACTTATCCACTGATGTAGTCTTTTTATCCATTACTACAATGTCAGAAAGGTTTTTCATTAACGATTGCCCATTTTTAGACATGTTCATGTACATCTCCAAATTGAGTGATTTTGCTTGTTTAGAATTGGCTAGAGATTTGTATTTTTCATACTGGTTTAAAGCATCTTGAAATAGATAATTATAGTGGTATACCCTTCCCAAATAAAAATAAGCTCTTGGATCAACTTCTGGATCTTTTATGGCCTTTTTCAAATAAGGGATAGATTTAGACTTATCCGCATATTTAAATAAAACACATACTCCATATTTAAAATTATATTCAGAGTTATTTTTGTTACTTAGAAAGTTAGACATATGAGGTTCGGCCTCAATAAACTTCTTATCCTCAAATAAATTATTGGCATACTTTATTCTCTCCCCTTCGTTTTTGAAATTTTCTTGACCTAATAAATTAAAACTGAAAAAAATAAAAAATAAAAATCCATATGTCTTAATAAAATTCAATTACTAGAGTCTTTTTTAAGCTTGATATTCATTTTATTTTCTTTTTTACTTAAGAGCCTATAAATATTAGGTTTGTGAGTGAAAAGTACTAATATCGATATAAAAATTGAAAAGTACATTAGAGAAATGGATTCTACTCTTATGACCAAAATGGTAATAATTGGAAAAGAAATAGCAGCTATTATAGCGCCTAAAGAAACATAATTTGTAAAAATAAATATCAATAAAAATATAACTACACAGCCAATTGCAGCAGAGAAGTTAATAGCTAAAATAATTCCCATTAAAGTAGCTACGCCTTTACCACCTTGAAACTTCTCATAAATTGGAAAAACATGGCCCAAAACTGCAGTTATACCAACAACAATCTGCATATTGATAAATTCAGTGCTGTCTGGCGAACAAAGCAAAAAAGAGGTAAGAATTTTAACCGAAATCCATCCTTTTAAAATATCAATAAATAAAACTGTAAATCCAGCAGTTTTTCCAATTACTCTAAAAGTATTAGTTGCCCCTGCATTATTACTTCCATAATCTCTAACGTCTATTCCAAAAAACCATTTACCTATCCATATAGCTGAAGGAATTGATCCAATAAAATAGGATAACAAAATAGCAAACAAATTATTTAACTCAAATATGTTCTGCATTTTATTTCATATAAGTAGCAACAAATGGTGCTACATCTTTTGCTGCACCTAAAACATATTGGTAGTCTTGCTTTCCTTTTTTCTTGCTTTTGGTCTCGTCTTTTTTAGTTTCAGAAATAATTTTGTTAAATTCTTGATTGGAACTGAAAGTTGTCATTAAGCCTTTTTTGTAATTAAAATAATAGAAATTATCTTTATCTAATTGTAAATAAACGGTAATTTCATTTCCAGTTAGCTTTCTAGAAATAACAATTTTTCCTTTGACATATTTCATTACTTGTCTTTTGTTGATATTTGCAATACCAATATCACCATAAGAAACATAGGCCTTTCTATTAGAATTCCACTTATATCTTATATCTCCCAAAAACATAGGAATTTCTAGCTTTTCGGGGAATTTCTTTATTTTACCATTAATGTTAAGAGAGGAAATCATCTCGTTAGATTCATCTTTGGATGTAAATTCACTTAAGGCTTTTTCATAATAAGAATTCTGATAATCTAAAGATCTTAACTCTGGAAATTCTAATATTGTCTTTGCTAGTTTATCTAATGCATCTTCACTAAAATGGAAGTTAAGCATGGTAGAGGTCTTAAAATCCGTTTCCCATTTTTTAGGATTGAATTTTATTTCTCCTGCTGGTATTAAAGAAATTTGATCTAAATCAATTGCAAAATTAAAAATACCATCAGATTTTAATCTACAATTTTCTATATTAAGGGATGAGTAATTTCCAGGCATAGAATACTCAATTAATTTTTCAGAATTGGACAATTGGTATTCTTTTCTTTTAGAATTATACTTTAAAAACCCATCTGCATTAATCATTCCTATATGATTGTCATTAGATTTAGAAGATAAAAACGAAGAATACAGAGACAACGAATCTGTATTGTTAAATACAAGACCAGAATAAACATTATTGAAATTGGAATTTTTAGTACTTGAATCAAGCACTATTGGAATTATAATATCTAATGGATCAATATTTGCAGTGAAACTAATCCATTGTTGTGGAATGTTTTTACAACTATGGACAATTTGAGTAAAACCAGAAAATTCTAAACCAGGATTGGTAGAAACTAAATTAACATCTCCATAGAAACTATAATTGGGACTAAATTTGAAATCTTTATTTTTCTTTATAAATCCTGTTCCATGAGTTTGGTCCGTAGTGTCTGGTCTAATTTCTGAAAAGAAAATATTTTGTTTGGTACCATTTAAATCCACATAATCGTAAATTCCGGATGCAGTATAATCGTGTTTGGTATTAATTTCCACATCTGCATCGTAAATTTCATAATATTTAGTAACATCATTAGTCAAAATAAATGCATTTTCTAATGGGTCAATTTTTGCTTTCCTTCTAATTACAATCTTACCACTATCTGGTCTAATTCTAGAATCTGCAACTTTTATAAATTCAATCTCGTTGCAAACAATTCTTTTTTTCTTGATATCAAATCTTGCTTTTGCAGAACCAAAATTCAAAGAATCCTGATCTGGTTGAATAGAGAAAAAATTAGAAGTTTGAAGATCTAAATCAGTATCAATATTAATATCTGCTTGTGCTTGTTTACTGTTCTCCAATTCTAATTCATCGTTGTCCATATACCAGTTAAATTGATCCATATAGCATATGTATTCGTTTTCTGGAAACGTGACAAAACTTTCCCCCGAATTAGATTTGAACTCTCCCATTCTAGTTTCAAAATCTACTCTTCCATTTAAGTTTTGAGTTTTAAAAGACAATTCGTCTAGTTTATTGTTTTGGGAAACTAACCTAAACTCACAGGTATCCGCCAAAATAGCATCAGTTTCGTAGGTGTATTCATAAGATTCGACTTCTCCGGAACCAAATCGCATAACTCCACTTCCTAACATACCATCATAACCTAATTTTAATCTTCCATTTAAATATGCCTCTGCACCTTCAAAAAAGTAAAAATTAGAATCAATAGAATATGCATAAAGTAAATTTTTCTTCGGAATATATGAAACCTTACAATCTTTAGCTTCAACAAGAGGAATTTCAGGATCTTCAACTTGCTCTTTGTTTTTATAAGTATGAGCAATAGCAGCAACTGAATCAGGGAAAAAAGTTATGTCGTCTGAAATTGCAGAAGAAGTGTAAAACTCAATAGTTCCTGACCCTTTTAATCCTTCGTTGGAGAGTCTTATTTCGTTATCATAGCTGGCTAATTTATCGTAAATATTAAATCCATCCTCTGGGGTTTTTCGTATGAAACCCAAAGAATAATCTGGCATAATCTGTAAAGATTCTTCAAAATCAGGGAAAATACCACCTGAAAGAAACTGTCCGTTTAAATCAATTCCATTATCTGTGAAATTATCTAAACTATCCATTAAGAAAGGATTCACAATAAATTTAAAGTTTTCTCTATTGTAAAGTCCATTTTGTATAGATGGATCATCGAAATAAATATAAGTTTTGGTATTGGATTTAAATATTGGAAATTCATGATATGAAGTATCTAATCCAGACATATTTGAAGGATTGTCAATTTGAATATGACCTTCCAGATTCTCAATTTTAGACAGCAACCTTATTAATTTTCCTTTTCTCTTAGATTCTTTATAATTGGCCCAAATAAACATGGAGTCGCATTTGGGTAATTCAAGTTTATAATCATCGTAAATAAATGAGAAATCAAATCCATAATATTGTGTTTTTCCAGCAGTTATTAAACCATCAAAGTATATATCTCTGTTCTTTTTTAAAGTTATTCTTCTTCCTCCTGGTTTTATCCAAACTTTATTTTTTAGACTAAGCACTACCCTTTCTACTCCAAAAATATTTAAATCAAAAGAAGAAAGATTAAGTTTTGCATTGGTTTTAGCATCAGAATTAATAATCAGAATATCATAATCTTTTTCACCAGACCTATTTTCAATATAATTGAACAGCTTTTCACTACAGTTGATTATTTTTCTTTCCGAATCGTAGTTTATAAAACCTTTCTCTGTTAAATTAAATAACATGAATTGTAAATCATTAGCACTCTTTACCAAATATTTTGCCAAATCATTTAGAGAAAAGGTATTAGAACCACATATATTTGCATAATGCTTAATAGAAACTAAAATATTTCCTCTATCTGAATTTAAATTATCATAACTTTTTACATCGAAAAAATTTAAACTAGCAAATTGAGCAGTTTTTATACTTTTTGTTCCTTTAGGTGCAGAAAAATTAATTAATGACTCTCCCAATTTCCATGATAAAGTCTCTACATACATATCTAATTTATGGTAACTATTGTAGAAAGGAGCAGCAAAAATTCCTTCTTCACCTCTAGACAAAGTAAGAGTTTTGGTATTCTCAGAAAAAACTAAGTTGGAGGCAGGATGAACAATAGAATCAGAATCTATTGAAAATTTTATAATTGCTTTATCCGAAGTTACACCTTCATCATTGATTATAAAACCAATGGACTCCGCTACTAAGATTTCTTTACCATTAAAACTGAGTTTTAATTTTGAAAGATTATTTATGGTTCCTGATCCGTATAAGTTCCTACCACGAATTGTAAAACCACCATCAAATTCAATATTTTTATTATTATTTACATTTTTAATATTAAGCCTTTTACTGTAAGACTCAAAAGTAGGATAAACAACTTTTGAATACCCACGAAAAGATAAAACCTTCTCTGTTAATTTACCCATGATTGGATAATCAAAATAACTACTATAAAACAAAACTGAGTCTATATAATAAGATGAACTTTTAAGACCTATGTTGTAACTATTAACTTTTGCATAATAAATGTCTTTGTCTTTTTTTGCTCTTTGCCAATCAATTTTTCCTCCATTTCCTTCCCATTGTGAAGTAAGTGGAAAAAACTGACCCGAGGTATTTCTAATTACAGAACTGTCATTCTTTGAAAAACACCTTAAATCAACATCATTAAATATAAATATTGGGAGTTTTTTAACAAACTGGATATCAAAATTATCTTTTTTAGAAACTTGCCATCTAGTAGCAGCTTTTTGTGTTCTTGAGGTAACGTAAATAGTACCGTCTAAAAATAAATTATTGGAAACTTTAAGAAAATCTTGCACTCTTTTATTGTTATACTTTTTCAAAACATTATCAAGAGTAGTATTCCATTTTTCAAATTTTTCAGAACTCATTCCAGAATTAGAATAATTATATATGGCATTAAAATAATTTATGAAATCTGGATAGACATTTAGTTTCTTTTCTTCCATTGAGTTTAACAAAGCATAAACTATTGCTTTATTATCTGGTGTAAAGAAATCACCTAACCATAATGGTTCAAAAGATTTTACATATTTTTTTGCTATTGATTTGTCATAATTACCAATAAATTCTTGGACATCTTTAAGAAATTTTTCAGGTTCAGGTGTGAAAGATGACTGAGAAAAAGCTTTTGAAAAAAAACTTGCAAAAAATAAAATAGTTAAATAGATTTTAAATTTCATAATTATTTTTTTGTCATTACCAATAATGCCCATTGGTTTTCTAAATCTGAATATAAAATTTTTAATCCACTTTTAATAGATAAATCTGTAATGTAATCAATATCAGATTCGAAAAATCCTGAAAAAAGGACGATTGAGTTTTTCTTCATCGCTTCTAAAAAGTTGGTAAATTCTTCTATAATCGTGTTCCTATTTATATTTACTAGTAAGTAATCATACTTTTTATTGGGAATACTATCTCCATCTCCATCAATAATATTAATGGCTTTACAATTATTAGTTACCAAATTTTGATTTGCATTTTCATTTGCATTTTTATCAATTTCCACTGCATCAACTTCCTTAGCACCTAACTTTTCTGACAATATGGATAAAATAGCTGTCCCAGAACCAAAATCTAATATGGTTTTATTTTTTAAATCATGTTTAAATAAATCTTTGGCCATTAAGCGAGTAGTTTCATGGTGACCTGTTCCAAAGGACATCTCTGGATTGATAATAATATCGTACTTTTTATTGGAGGGTTGGTGAAAAGAAGCTCTTACCTGACAATTTTCATTTATTAGAATAGGATTAAAACTACTCTCCCATTTTTTGTTCCAATTCTTGTATGGATGATTAATTGCTTTAAATGAAATAATAAAAGAGCTATAATTATCTATTATCTCTTGGAGCTTTTTCTCGTTGTAATTAATTAATGGGGTAAAGGAACTTAGAATATTTAAGTTCTCTTGAAACGCATCAAATCCTAAATCAGCAATTTCTTGTATTAAAACATCTATTATTGGTACTCTTTCTTTTAAAACGAATTGAATCTCTATATAGTCCAAACTAAAAAGAATTTATAATAGCTTCAAAACTTTCAGAATCTAAAGAAGCTCCACCAATTAATCCACCATCGATATCTTTCTTAGAAAATAATTCTTTGGAATTAGAAGGTTTACAGCTTCCTCCATAGAGTATTGATGTTTTATCCGATATATCTTGACCAAAAGCATCTGAAATAAGACCACGAATAAAAAAATGCATGTCTTGTGCATCCTGAGGGTCTGCTGTAAGTCCAGTACCTATAGCCCAGACCGGTTCATAAGCGATGATAATTTTACTAAAATCATCTGTAGATAGATTACTTAGAATTTGTGAAAGTTGAGACTTTACTACATTAAAGTGATTTTCACTTTCTCTATCAGAAAGAGATTCTCCACAGCAAAATATTGGAGTAATGCCATGCTTTAAAAGCATTTCAACTTTTTGGAAAATAAGTAAATCTGTTTCTTTATGAAAAGTTCTTCTCTCTGAGTGTCCAACAATTGCGAAGCGCAAATTTATTGAGGAAAGCATTTCTGCAGAAAATTCTCCAGTAAAAGCACCATTACTATTAGCAGATACATCTTGAGAAGAGATACTTACTTTTGATGCATTACTAAATCTATCTAAATATATAGAAGCAGGTGCAATAATAACCTCTACATCATCTGGATAGGTTTTAGATTCTAAGTCGTTATATAAAATATCTGCTTCTGACTTATTTAGATTCATTTTCCAATTACCAGCTACAATTTTTTTTCTCATTTTTAAAACTATTTATACTATTTAAAGTTAAGGGATTTAAGAAGTAATTCAGGGTCATAGGCATTATCGTTAGTCCCATTAAATTCTTTTAAAATATTACCATTCCACATGTAAAAAATTCCAGGAGTATCTCTTTCCCAAGTTAGAACATCGTAAAAAGTTGAAATATCTAAAACAATATAATGATACTCGCTTCCTGCATATTCAAAAAATTCAGGAATCTTGTCTACTTCTTCATCCATGAAAACGATTTCAACTTTAGGAAAATTTTCTACTATTTTAGACAGTGAATCGATAGATCTAACAGCTGCTCTACAATGGTCGCAACCTGGTGCAAAAAAACACAAAATAATTCTTCCTTTATCTGCAAATGGTAAAGTTTGGCCAAATTCGGATTTCATTTGTTCTGGACCTTCAAGAGCTGAATCTTCTTGAATTTGATAATTTGAATCAATAGTAACATTACCAGAATTCTTTATAGGAACTAATGCCATAATTCCAACAACAAAAAATAGATATATTAGAAAACCGTAAAATATTTCAATTGACTTTGATTTGTCTTTAGAAAGCAATCTATTTAGAATAACTAATAGCCCAATTGCAAAAATATTTTTCAAAATGGCTTCTAGAGGAGTCATTGGTAAAAGAGTACCGAAACAACCACAATTTCCACTATTACCAGTTAAATAAATTTGTAGGGCTAAATGAACACAAAAAGCTGCAAGAACAAATATAGTTAGTGGAATAACAATTCTTTTCAAGTAGAATGGCAATAAAATTAATACTCCAATAGCAAACTCTAAGGCAATTAAAATTCTCGACAAGTAGGAAGATATTTCGGAACTAAAACCCAATGGTACTAGTTGCTTTGCTTCAAAAGTAGTTATTGAAAAGTAAGCAGAAGGCTCGTGATATACTTTTGCATAAGCTGATACCAAAAACAATAAAGAAATAATAATTCTTAGTACCCAGATTCCAATTAATTTGTTATTCATTTTTCTACTAGTTAAGGTGAATCATTGCAAAAACGCTGTAATTAATCATATCGTAATAATTTGCATCAATTCCTTCTGATATTAATGTTTTACCCTCATTGTCTTCAATTTGCTTCACTCTTAAAACTTTCATTAGAATTAAATCAGTTAAGGAAGAAACCCTCATATCTCGCCATGCCTCGCCATAGTCATGGTTTTTTTGTTGCATTAAGTTCTTAGACATTGATATTTTTTGATTGTACAATTCTACTACTTCAACAGATGGAATCTCCATTCTTGCATCGTTGTGCAAGTCTATTTGAATCAAAGCCATGATACAGTAATTTATTATTCCTATAAACTCAGATTCTATTCCTTCGTCTACTTTAGAAGCTCCAGTTTCTTGGATAGTTCTAATCCTATTGGCTTTAATAAAAATCTGATCAGTTAAAGAACTTGAACGAAGAATTCTCCAAGCTGTTCCGTAGTCAATGGTTTTCTTTTTAAAAATCTCAGTACATTTGACAATAACGTTATCGTACTGTTCAGAAGTATTTGACATAAATTTTAAAAATATTTTTTACGCTTGAAAGATACATATTTACTTGATAATTATTCTATAAATTTTAAGGGAAATCTTATAAGTTTGAATCGTCCTTTGGTAATGAGTATTTTAAATACTACTCCAGATTCATTTTTTGATGGTGGAAAATACAATTCTATCGAAAAAGCACTTAAGAAAGTAGAGAAAGATTTAAATCAAGGTGCAACCATTATAGATATAGGAGGATATTCCACTAAACCTGGTGGAAATAGTGTAACAATTGACGAGGAAATCAGACGTACAATTCCCTACATAGAAAAAATAGTTGATACTTTCCCAAAAATAAATATTTCTATTGATACATTTAGGGGAAAAGTTGCTGCTTTAGCACTAGATGCTGGAGCTGGAATGATCAATGATGTATCCGCTTGGAATATGGATAAGGAAATGTTTGAAACTATCAAAAAGTACAATGTGCCTTATGTTCTAATGCATATGAAAGGAGAACCAAAAAACATGCAAGACAATCCTAGTTATGAAGATGTAACAAAAGAGGTTATTCAATTTCTTTCCAATAAAATAAATAAACTAAATTCTAATGGAATAAATGATGTTATAATAGATCCCGGTTTTGGTTTTGGTAAAACAAATTCAGATAATTTTAAATTATTGAAAAATATAGAATTTTTAAAGGTTCTAAAAGCACCAATTTTAGCTGGTATAAGTAGAAAATCCATGGTTTATAAAACATTAAAAATCAATAAATTAGAATCTATTAACGGAACTACAGCTTTAAATATGTATGCACTTTCTAAAGGTGCTAAAATATTAAGAGTTCACGATGTGAAACAAGCTATGGAATGTATATATTTAAATGAGAAAATTAATAGCAATTAAATGAAACTTTCTGTTATAAATACTGGATACTTTAAATTAGATGGAGGTGCAATGTTTGGAGTTGTTCCAAAAAAATTATGGATTAAAACCAATGTTCCAGATAGAAATAATCTATGTACATGGGCTATGCGTAGCTTACTTATTGAAGATGGAGATAAATTAATCTTAATTGACACTGGAATTGGTAATAAACAAACAGATAAATTTTTTAGCCACTACCACCTTCACGGTGATGACAGCTTACAAAGTTCTATAATAAAATCTGGATATTCTTTAGAGGATGTAACAGATGTAATTCTAACCCATTTGCACTTTGATCACTGTGGTGGAGCTGTAAAATGGAAAAACAATGAGAGAAAAATTTTAGAACCTGTTTTTAAAAATGCTACTTATTGGAGTAATAAAAATCACTGGAACTGGGCAATGAAACCCAATACCAGAGAAAAAGCATCTTTTTTGAGCAACAATATATCTCCAATTGAAGAGAGTGGGCAATTAAAATTTATTGAAAAAAAGGGTCAATTAACTAAAGAAATATTTCAAAATATAGATGTTTTTTTTGCAGATGGTCATACTGAGAGTCAAATGATTCCTGTAATTAACTACAACGGTCAAAAAATTGCGTTCATGGCAGATTTATTACCAAGTGTTGGACATATACCACTTCCTTACGTTATGGGTTATGACACTAGACCACTTAAAACTCTGGAGGAAAAATCTATTTTCTTGGAACTTGCTTTAAAAAACAACTATTTACTTTATCTACAGCACGATTCTATAAACGAAAGCTGCAAACTACAATCGACAGAAAAAGGAATACGACTAAAATCTACTCACCCACTTACCGATTTTCTTTAAATGCTGAATAAAAAAGAAATAAATTCTTTAGCTATTCCAGCAATTCTTTACAACATCACAGAACCTCTTATTGGACTGGTAGATACCGCCATTATAGGTCAAATTGGGGAAGACTCAACCATTGCTCAAGGTGGTGTGGGTCTAGCTGCAGGACTAATTGCAACATTAGTATGGGGATTTGCTCAAATGAGAACCTCACTTTCTGCTATAATAAGCAGACAATTTGGAGCAAATAAAATAGAGATTATTAAATCTTTAGTTCCTCAAACCCTTTTATTGACTTTTTTTACTGGCTTAATATTATCTATTTTACTAATCACAAACTATAACTACCTAGCAAATTTAGTATATGGTGAAATAAATACAAATACTTTCAATTACTCTAAAGAGTATTTTATAATTAGAAGTTATGGATTACCTCTTAGCCTATCCATTGCTTTGTTTTTTGGAGTTTTCCGAGGTTTTCAAAACACCTCTTGGGCAATGTACATTAGCTTATTAGGTGGATTTAGCAATATTGTTCTAGATCTTATTTTGGTTTTAGGGATAGAGCATCTAGTTTCTCCCATGGGTGTTAAAGGCGCAGCCTGGGCATCTGTTTACTCCCAATTATTAATGGTGGTTCTATGCGGAGTGTTTTACTTAAAAAAAACCCCGTTTAATTTTAAAATAGATATTAAAATAAGTCCATTTTTTAAGGAAATGCTCCATATTTTCTTCAATATGTTTGTTAGAACAATGGTTTTAAATCTAGTATTTCTAATCTCCAATAGGTATGCCAATAGTTACGGAAATAGTTCTCTAGCTGCATACACTATCGCTTATAATATTTGGATATTTAGTGCTTTCTTTATTGATGGATATTCCAATGCAGGTAATGCTCTTGCAGGAAAATTTATAGGGGAAAAAAATAAAATAAAACTACAACTATTAGGAAAGGATTTATTAAAAATAAATATTAAAATAGCTGTTATTTTAATGGTTATATACACCATTTCCTATCCATATATCGGAAAATTATTTAATCCTGAAGAAAATGTTAATATAATTTTCAAAAGCATTTTCTGGATGGTAATTATAGCACAGCCATTTAATTCAATTGCATTTACTTTTGATGGTATTTTTAAAGGTCTTGGAAGAGCTGTAGACCTTAGAAACACCCTAATAATAGGAACATTTTTCTTCTTCATCCCTACAATATATTTTCTTGACTTATTTATTCCAGAATTAATTACAATTTGGATCGCCCTTACTCTATGGATGATTTACAGAGGAATATCTCTTCTTATTAAATTCAAGAAAATTGTCAATTCTTAAAAAGAATTTTATCAGAAAATACTTGACCATTTTCTAACTTCACACTTAAAAAGTATAATCCTGAAGAGAGATTTAAATCAATTGGTAATTCATTATTTCCACTTTGCAAGGAAATATTTTTTCGAAAAATCACTTTCCCCTCGCTGTTAGAAATAAAATATTCTATATCTTGAGATTGCTGCAAACTTATTTCACTAATAAATGAACCACTAGTTGGGTTTGGGAAAGATTTTAATTTATATATGGAATTCCCCTCTTTAATTCCATTATTATCACCATTTACATAAATAAAAAAAGTATAGTCCATTGAAAAAGTACCATTATAAAATCTAGTAGTTATAATGTAAGGTTCGTCTCTTACATCGCTATTATTTGGTGTCCAAGAAAGATTGAATTGTTTTTCATATGGATTATTGCTTGAAATAATTGAATATGTCATAGGGTTTAAGCTATCGTCAAAAATCTCACCTATACCATCAAAAGCAATAAAGAAAGAACTGCTGTCTATCACTGTTAAATCTAAAGTAATAGGATTATTTGCCATAGATTCAACAAAAGGAATTCCATTTGAATCTGTAGTAAAGTTATTTAAATTTAAAAGAGATGGTAAGTTTCCATTTGGAAGTACAATAAACTGCATATCTCTTCTAATTTCTCCTAATTTAAATCCATTTCTATATTCTTCACATATCACAGTATAAACATAGTTTCCAGTAACAGAAGCAGTCCATGACAATTGACCTGTATAGGAATTTATTGTCAAACTTCCTCCAGCTGAAGAAGGTGGAAGTGTATAACCAACAATAGGATAGCCATTAGGAAAAGCACCAGGGACATAATCATATGGCACGTCTAACGACCAGCTTAAAGAATCTCCTTCATCATCAAATGGCAATGGATTATATTGCCAAGGTGTATTAATAGGTACACATACTATAGGAGGAGAAAGAAAATAGGGAGAAGAAGTAGTGGTTGTTAAATCTACGGTAAAACTACATTCTAAAAACATAGAAAGTGCACCGGGATTTATCAAATTAGAAATTGAGGGATTTCTACAACAATTATTCCATGTAACTGTATAATCACCTGGTATAAAACAAGGAAAATTAGCAGAATAAAAATAAATATCTGTTCCATAAGAATTATTTGGCAGTAAAGACATATTTAGAATTCCAAAAACAGGATGAAATGCAGAGCTGTCTAAAGTGGACACAATTGTTGAAACTTGATTACCAGCTGCATCAAAAACATTTAAAGTTTGATTATTATTCAGAAGAATTCCTGAAACATCTCTATACAGGGTTAAAAGAATTTCATAATTTCCAGCTTGATCATTTTGAACAACAATCTCTCCCCCCATCAAATGAGAAGATCTTCCAGAAAAACTAATTAATAATATAAAAATTACAAGAAATAAATTTTTCATAATTAACAGTTTTAATTTACAAAAATTAATCTAAAATTCAATTTAAAGCTTGTTAATTGAGAAATGGTCAATCATTATCTTAATTAGTCTAAAAAAATAATAAGCTTTGTAGTAATATAAATAATTTATTGAATTACTATTTTTTCTGTAAAATTATTAACCTTTAAAAGGTAAATACCTTTACTTAAATCTAGATCAATTTCATAAGTTGTATTTGATTTTCCAGAAAGGAATCTATTTTCAATTAATTTTCCCGATAAATTAAAAACTTTAATATCTATTGAATTAGATTTATTATTGAAAACATTTAAAGAGATTTTACCAGAAGAAGGATTTGGAGATATTAAAAAATCATGTGATTTATTTTCATTAACTCTAACTGAATTCCCCACTAAAACAGAATCAGTAACTGAACATAAATTACCATCTGTTAATGTTGCTACATAGTTTCCTGGATTAAGTCCAGTAAGTGGATTTAAAGTTCCTCCTACATTCCAAAGAACTTGGTGTGGCATTGGGCCTGAAACAACATTTACAAAGGCTTCTCCATTTTGACAGGTTGCACACGTTGCTGCTAAAGAAGTCATTAGAATTTCTGGTAGATCATTTACAGTAACTACTAAATGAATAGTATCCGAACAACCAGTACTATCAATAGCTGTTAAAATCACATTATGATCTCCAGAAGAATTAAAGACATAAATCCAACCTAGAGCAGAAGGATTGGGACTAAAAACTACTCCATTATCTGTCCAAACTAAACTATCTGCTAGAGTACCTAAATCAATAAAAGAGGTTGGTTCACCTAGACAATTAGAACTACTTGTAAGGCTAATATTTGAATTGGATGCACAACAAATACCAATATTTAATGAACTTGTATTGGTTTCAAGTAAGGTTCCTGCAGAATATTGATTAACTATTAAAACATAATTGTTAGAAGGAATCGTTCCTAAGATAATTGTCTCGTTATAGGGTGTAATTACTGGTAAACCTAATCCACCACAAGTAACATTAATATCAATGGTTATAGTATTCCCAGAAATTAAGTAGGAAGAAGTATAAGTACAATTGCTAGAAGACAAATTTCCATCAATAACAACAGATAAAATATCACAGTCGTTTGCTGGAACAGGAGAACTACTAACGCTTGTAATCCAAAATTGAGCATTTGAGGAAATACTAAAAATAAAAAAAATTAAAGTGGTTAAAAATAATCGCATATTTTGTTTAATTATTCTAACGATTATTTTAAACCGTTAGAGGGGTTTTAATGATTTTAAGGAAACTTTTTTTTTGACCTGTCCCAAATTAAATCCATTTCTTCTAAACTCATCTTAATAAGATCCATTTTATTGATTTTCACCTCTTTTTCTAAATAATTGAATCTCCCAATAAACTTCTTATTTGTTCGTTCCAAAGCAGATTCTGGGTCAACCCCAATAAAACGAGCATAATTGATCATAGAGAAAAGTACGTCTCCAAACTCTTTTTCGATTTTCTCTTGATTATTTGTTTTTGTAATTTCTTGGTGTAGTTCTGAAAACTCTTCTTTTACTTTATCAAAAACCTGGTCTTTGTTGTCCCAATCAAACCCTACTCCTTTAACTTTTTCTTGAATTCTAGTTGCTTTCACCATGGCTGGTAAAGACTTAGGGACACCTTGTAAAACAGATTTTTTCCCGTTTTTTAATTTTATTTTCTCCCAATTTCTTTTAACATCTTTTTCGTCTTTAACAATCTCATCCCCATATATATGAGGGTGTCTTTCAATTAACTTATCGCATATAGAATTAATAACGTCGTTTATATCAAAGTCATTGGTTTCTGAAGCTATTTTGGAATAAAAGACTATATGTAAAAGCAAATCTCCAAGCTCGCCTTTGATTTCTTCCATATTTTTATCAAGAATTGAATCAATAAGTTCATAAGTTTCTTCAATTGTCAAATGGCTTAGCGATTCCATGGTTTGTTTTTTATCCCATGGACAATTCTCTCTCAATTCATCCATTATAGTTAAAAGTCTATCAAAAGGAGGTGTTTTATTCATTATAAATTATCTATACATTTAAAATAGGAATAATCTTTCAGCTTTAAGAAAATATTTGATTAATTTTATGGTATGAAAACAATTCTTCTTTCTATTGGACTTTTAGCATTGTGTTTTGCAGGTATAGCAATTAAAATAATATTAAAGAAAGATGGGGAGTTTTCTGGGACTTGTGCAAGCAATAATCCACTTTTAAATAAAGAAGGTGAATCTTGTAGTTTTTGTGGTGCAAAACCAGATGAAAAATGCAAGAAGCCAGTAGAACAAAGCGTTGCTTGAATAAATGAACATGAAAAAAGGTAAAAGTATAGGCATTTTATTTATCATTCTTGGCCTTTTGTTTTTAGCAAATAATCTTAACCTAATAAAGGTCTCTATCGTAGAACTTATTAGAGTTTACTGGCCAATAATACTTATTTGGATAGGAATCGATAAGCTTATTTCAAAATCCTCGGAAGATAAAGCTTAAAAATTACTCCATTCTTTAAGAGATTTTGCAGAATCGTAAACCATAAAACAGAAAATACTATCTAAAGGATTAGATGCTATAAAATCTATAGCTTTTTCTTTACCCATCACCATAAAAGAGGTAGCTAAAGCATCAGCATTAGCAGCTTTTTCACAAATAACTGTTACACTCAAAAGGTTATTATTCGCAGGAAATCCTGATACAGGATCAATAGAATGAGAAAATTTTCTTCCATTTATAACTTTAAACTTCCTATAGTTACCAGATGTAGCTAAACTTTGGTTATCCAATTCTATAATTTTTTGAAATTCAAATTCTCCCACAAAAGAACTATCAATTGGTCTTTCTATACCAACTCTCCACAATTTATTTTCATGATTTTTACCATAGGAAGTAAGCTCTCCTCCTATTTCAATTAGAAAATTTTCAACTCTCTTTGTTTTCAAAAAATCACTAACCAAATCTACACTATAACCCTGGGCAACTGCATTGAAATCCAATTTAGAATTCTTACTTTTTTTACATATATAAGTAGTCAAACTATCTTTAAACAATGAAAAGTTATTATTTAAGTCTATATAATTAAGTAATGAATCTTTAATAAACAAGCTATCAATAGATGGGGTAGAATCAGAATAGAAACCCCAGTAATTTACTAGTGGATATACAGCGGGATTGAAAAATCCATTTGTTTTATTATTTATTTCCTTTGAAATATTAAAACAGTAAGTAAACATACTTTTACCATGTAAACTAAGACAAGTATCCTTGGATTTATTTAAAAGACTAATAAAGCTATTAGAATCGTAAGTTGAAAGCTGACTGTCTACAATATTAAGAATAGAATCTATTGAATAAGAAAAGTCTCTTTGATAATGGTCGCTGTAAGTTATGGAATAAGTACTACCCTGCGCATAACCTTTGACCTTAAGAAAATATTTCTTCTTATCGTCTACAGTTTGACAACCCAATAAAACAAGAATTAAAAAAAGTAATGTCGTGTGAAGGTATTTACCCGCCAAAGTCATCAAATCTTACTTGTTCTGGTGGAACTCCCCAGTCGTCACACATTTTTAAAACTGCTTGGTTCATCATTGGAGGACCACAGAAGTAATATTCTATATCTTCTGGAGCTTCGTGGTTCGAAAGATACTGATCGATAACCGCGTTGTGGACAAATCCTGTAAAACCATCTCCATTAGGATCGTTAATATCTTTTTTATTCACCCAATTATCTTCTGGAAGGGCATCGGATAAAACCATATAGAATTTAAAATTTGGAAACTCTTTTTCTAAATCTCTAAAGTAGTGGATATAGAAAAGTTCAGCTCTTGATCTTCCTCCGTACCAATAAGAAACTTTTCTTCCAGTTTTTAGAGTTTTGAATAATTCATACAAGTGGGACCGCATTGGAGCCATTCCAGCACCTCCACCTATATATAACATTTCAGCTTCAGAATCGTTGATGAAAAATTCACCATAAGGTCCAGAAATTATTACCTTATCTCCTGGCTTTTGATTAAAGATATATGAAGATGCAACCCCAGGATTAACATCTGCCCAAGAATCTTTGGCTCTATCCCAAGGTGGAGCAGCTACACGAACATTGAGCATGATATTTCTACCTTCAGCTGGATAAGATGCCATAGAGTAAGCCCTTACCACTTCTTCATCATTTTTCATAACTAGATTTCTTAAGGCAAACTTTCCACTTTTCCAATCATTTTCAAACTTATCAGGTTCTCCTGGATGGTCAGTTGGATGGGCTTTAACATCCATTTCAGAGAATTTGGTTTCCCCTTTAGGAATTTTAATTTGAATATAACCTCCCGCTTTATAGTTCATATCTTCTGGTATTTCTACAATAAACTCTTTTATATATGTAG
>CALKFX010000066.1 GCA_938084875.1 uncultured Flavobacteriales bacterium
TTCCTAAAAGATTAGATGATATTTCTAATTCAATTATAAATTCTGCTGATCTTATTCTTAATTTTGAAGTAAAATCTTCTGGAACACCTTCTGAAATAGTAAAAATCAATAACGGTAAAATTGAATATCTCCGAAAATAAATACAATAATCTTTTAGGATCAGATAAAATCTTTAAAACCATTTCAAGTATTGCTGGACAAATTGACCAAAAAGTATTTGTTATTGGAGGTTATGTAAGAGATCAAATTCTTAATAGAACCACAAAGGATATTGATATAGTTACAATTGGAAGTGGAATTGAGCTTGCAAAAAAGACAGCAAATGTTTTAAATAGTTTGCCTGTTAAAGTTTTTAAAAATTTTGGTACAGCTATGATCAATGTTGGAGATCTTGAAGTTCAATTTGTTGGCGCTAGAAAAGAAAGTTACAGAAAAGACTCTAGAAATCCAATTGTTGAAAATGGAACGGTAGAAGAAGATCAGAACAGAAGAGATTTTACAATTAACGCGTTGGCTATCTCCTTAAACAAAGAAAATTATGGTGCATTTATTGACCCATTCAATGGAATAAAAGATTTGAAAGAAAAGAGACTAAAAACTCCTCTAGATCCAAATATCACATTTTCAGATGATCCATTAAGAATGATGAGAGCAATTAGATTTTCTTCCCAATTAGATTTTAGAATTGAAAATAAAACATTAGAAGCCATAAAAAAAAATGTAGGTAGAATAGAAATTGTTGCACAAGAAAGAATAACTGAGGAACTAAATAAAATAATATTAAGCGATCAACCTTCAAAAGGATTTAAACTTTTAGAAGAAACTGGATTGTTGAAATTTATTTTTTCTGAATTTCAGTTATTAAAAGGTGTGGAAATAAAAGATGGAAAAAGCCATAAGGATAATTTTTACCATACATTAAAAGTTCTTGACAATATACTGCCTCATAGTAAAGGAAATTTGTGGCTCAGATGGGCAGCTTTACTTCACGATATAGCAAAACCAAACACGAAAAGATTTAATGCTAAACAAGGTTGGACATTTCATGGTCATGAAGACAAAGGAGCGAGAATGGTACCTTCGATATTTAGAAAATTAAAACTTCCTTTAGACACGCCTATGAAGTATGTCCAAAAATTAGTTTTGTTGCATTTGAGGCCAATTTCATTAACCAACAAAAGTATAACAGATTCTGCCCTTAGAAGATTATTATTTGAAGCTGGAGACGATTTAGAGGACTTAATGACATTATGTCAATCAGATATTACTTCAAAAAATAGGGAGAAAAAAATTAAATACATCAAGAGGTTTGAGGATGTTAAAATTAAACTTAGAGATTTAGAAGACAGAGATAAAATAAAAAATTGGCAACCTCCAATAGATGGAAAAGAGATTATGGAAACTTTTAACATTAAACCTTGCAAGGAAGTTGGTATTCTTAAAGAATCTATAAAAAATGCTATTTTAGATGGAATTATTAAAAATAGCTATCAAGAAGCATACGACTATTTACTTGTTAAGGCTAAAGAAATTGGAATAATTGAAAAATAACTCATTAGATATAAGAATAGTAGCAGATACTCAACAGGATATATTTGCAGACTTAAGAATTCATAAAGAAAATAATTTCTTGACAATACATGATTTTTTAGTAGAAAATTTTCATCTAGACAAATTAGAAATGTCTTCTTTTTTCTACAGTAACGACGATTGGGACAAAGGAGAAGAAATAACTTTAATGAATATGAACATTGGAGATGATCAAACGGTTAAATTCATGGAATCTATTACCATAAATGAAGTATTCCAAGAAAAGAAATTTAAATTCTTATATGTAAATGACTTTCTTAATATGAACATATTTTATGTTGAGATATTGAAAGAAAGTGATTTAGAGGTCAACGAAAGCTTAAAGTTACTTCATAAATTGGGTGAATATGAAGCTAAAAAAAGTGAGGTTATACTTAATACGGAAGAAGAAAACAAACTTTCCGAAATTGAAGACATACTAAATGAACCTGAAGAAGATGATTTTGGTGGTTTTGAAGAACTAGACCAAAATTTATACTAAATCACAAAAGACCTTTATTCTTCCTTAAAATCCATTCAATAAAAGGAATTATTAAGAGCAAAAGAAGCCATTTATAGTTAATTAAATCTTGCTGCTTTTGTTCAATATGAGTCTTGATTTTTAAATTATTATCTTTCTTTAAAATATCCACTAGGTTTTTAATTTCTGAAAACTGATAACTTCCTCCATTTTGATTAAGTAATGCTAATTTTTTTGGTTTAGCGACAGTATTTAACTTTTCAATATTTGAAGGGATAATTGAAAATTTACCATCTGTTTTAAGAATTTCATCTTTGTTATTTAGAATTATTTTATAGGTGTAATCTCCAATAGGAAGTCCATTAAGCTTTAAATCGTAAAAATTATCTCTGGATATCAAATTTTTGAAATTTTCTTTACCGGAAGAATCTTGGTAAGAAAACACAATATCTGCTCCAGATTCAACTTCCATTAACTCATTGTAATACTCTGAGTATATATAAAGAGATTTATTTTCGAAACTATTCTTTGGTACTATAGAATTTAATCTAGATTTTTTATCTGTTTTTTTTAAATATTGAACGATTTTCCTTATTAGATCTTTAAATATATAGGCATTGTTATTAATCCTATATTCTGCCATTTTCCATCTCCATATACCTTCGCCAATTATCACTCCATGTTTGGTATTTCTACTATTGAAAAAATAAATTAATGGATAAGGCATTTTTAAATTGTTTACCGATTGATAAAGTAAAATATTTGCACTAGAAACTAGATTATAATCTATCGAAAATGGCACAGAAAGAGGAGGATATTCAGAAATTATGTTTTGCCATTTTTCTCCAAATGCAAAAGACTTAAAATCTTGATTTAAATGGGCTCTTACTTCGTTAGTCCCTTTAAATTTATTTTGTTTAAGTCCTAAAAGTATATTATCAGCAGTCTTTGATATTATTTCTGATCCGGAAATAATTAACGATGGTATTTCCATCTTTCTACTTTTCTCAATAATTTTCATTAAAACATCACTACTGGTTGGCTTATAAAAAATCAACAAATCGAAGTCGCTAATTTTCCCATTGAAATCATCGATTTGAAAGGTAGTTACTTTGGATTTCAATTGGTCTTCTAATGACCAATTAAGAGCTGCAATATCTGGATGTGAACCGGAGCTTAATATCAATATCTTTTGAGAATAATCAATTACTTCAATTGAGGTTTTTTTAGAATTATTCAATAAATTTTTATCTATTTTTTCGGAAATAATCACTACTTTATATTCCATAATTCCTCTTTCATTTGCTTTGTCTATAAAAGTTACTTTATTGATTCCTTTATTAAAGGTTTTAAACTTTTTTTCTTGTACAATTTCTTTACCATAAAACAATTGAACCTTAACATTGTTAAAAGAATTATTCGCAGCCAGGATTACTTCTATAGGAAAATCATTTCCCAACAAAGCATACTTATTATTTTTGATAGATTTAATATTTATATCGTCGTATTGTATGGTATCTCCAAGTAGAATTGTATTGACAGAAATTGAAGGAGAAATTGATAAATATGGTAAATCTTTTCCCCTATTTACTATTCCATCTGATGCGATTACTAAATCTGTTAAGTTAGTTCCGTGGTATTTTAAATTTATATAACTATATAGTTGATCAAAATTAGTAGCATTATCTTCAAAGGAAAAAGGTGTGTCTTTTAAGATTTTTTGCCCAAAAACACATGTTCTTAAATCATAAAACTCTTTTAATTCTTCCAATTGACTTTTAACTGAATCTTCATAATGATTCTCAAAAAAAATTGAATCTTCATTGGATAAAATACTTCTTGAATTATCTTGAGCAAATAAAAGAATAGGTTTTTCTTCTACTAACTCTGATTTTAAAATCTTAGGTCTTAAAAGAAAAATACTTAATAAAATAAAGGTAACCCACCTTAAAATAAATAAGATTAAAATAGTTTTTGAGGATAAATAATTCTGTTTTCTTTCTTTATTGTAGAGTAAAAAAGTTAGGGCAAATCCAATTGCAACAGAAATAAAAAAAACATAAATGGGGGAATCAAAAATTATTGTACTCAACTATAGTAAGTTAGGTTAACATGCCTCCATCAACATTCAAAGTCTGACCAGTTATATAAGCACTTAAATCACTTGCCAAGAAAACACAAGCATTTGCAATATCTTCTGGTGCACCCCCTCTTTTAAGTGGAATTGCATTTCTCCATACATCTACAGTCTTCTCATCTAACTTTGCAGTCATTTCAGTTTCAATAAAACCTGGTGCAATTACGTTACTTCTAATGTTTCTTGATCCTAACTCGAGAGCAATTGATTTGGAAAATCCAATAATTCCAGCTTTAGAAGCAGCATAATTTGATTGCCCAGCATTTCCTTTCACTCCAACAACAGAACTCATATTAATAATAGAACCTTTTCGCTGTTTGAGCATTGTTCTTTGGACAGCTTTGGTCATATTAAAAACAGACTTTAGATTCACTTCGATAACTTTATCAAAATCTTCTTCACCCATTCTCATTAATAAATTATCCTTAGTAATTCCAGCATTATTTACAAGAACATCTATAGAACCAAAATCTTTTAGTACATTTTCAACCAAATCTTGTGATTCTTTATGGTCAGCAGCATTGCTTTGATAACTTTTCACTTTAACTCCGTAATTAGTTAACTCTTTTTGCAAAGAATTAGCAGATTCTACAGAAGAACTATATGTAAAAGCAACATTTGCACCATGCTGGGCAAAAACTAAAGCTATGCCTTTACCAATTCCTCTACTTCCCCCTGTAATAATTGCTGTTTTACCTTCTAATAATTTCATTTTTTTAATTCTGTTTATTCAAATATACACAATCTAATTTCTCACAAATAAGGTATTTAAGATTTATATTATTTTTATTCTAATTGTAACAATCATATTTTTTTTTATGTAGAATCTACACTAATAAAATCATTAATTTAATATGCAACTTTTTTAATTGTTTAATAGTGTTATTTTTGTAGAAATTCTAAAAATCTTAATGTCAAATAATACTACCATTAACAGTATAGATTTAAATAAAGAACAGTTTATTAGTCAAGTCCTAAACGACTATCGGGTGATTTGTATGAGTAGAGAAGCCTCTTTACTTGGAAGAAAAGAAGTTCTTACTGGAAAGGCAAAATTTGGAATTTTTGGAGATGGTAAAGAATTAGCACAACTTGTAATGTCCAAATTCTTCAACAAAGGAGATTTTAGATCTGGTTACTACAGAGATCAAACATTCATGATGGCAATTGGAGAGCTTAGTGTTCAGGAATTTTTTGCTGGACTTTATGCACATACAGATTTGGAAAAAGAACCCAATTCAGCTGGCAGGCAAATGGGTGGACATTTTTCTACAAGATCAGTTGATAAAGATGGAAATTGGCTTAATTTATTAGACAAAAAAAATACTTCTTCTGATATTTCTTGCACTGGTGCACAAATGCCTCGTCTTGTAGGATTAGGATTGGCTTCTAAGATTTACAGACAAAATAAAGAACTAAAGGATTTTAAAAAATTTTCTAATAACGGAAATGAAGTTGCCTTCGGGACCATAGGAGACGCTAGTACTTCTGAAGGGGTGTTTTGGGAATCCATTAATGCAGCATGTGTCTTAGAAATCCCCTTAGTTATGTCTATTTGGGACGACGGTTATGGAATATCAGTAGAAAAAAAATACCAAACCACTAAAGAAAGTATTTCTACAGCTTTATCTGGATTTGAAATTAAAGACCAGTCTAACGGTTTGAAAATTTTCAAATGCAAAGGATGGAATTATGCTGAACTATATAGCACCTACCAAGAAGCTGTTAATTTTTCAAGAGAATACCATAAGCCATCTTTGGTACATGTCGAGGAAATAACCCAACCCCAAGGACATTCAACCTCCGGATCACATGAAAGATACAAGACTAGCGAAAGATTAACCTGGGAAAAAGAATATGACTGTATAGTACAATTTAAAAAGTGGATTCTTAGCAACGAAAATGCAACTGGAAAGCCTATTTGTAGCATAGATGATTTAGAAAAAATAGAAATAGATAGTAAAAACGAAGTGAAGAAACTATCTAAGATTGCTTGGACTGAGTTTTTAAATCCAATTAAAGAAAGCTTGAATGAATGTTCTTTACATCTAAAAAATATTGCAAGTAAAAGTTTTAAAAAATCAGAAATACTTCAAATAGTAAATGACTTAGAAAAAATTAGGGAACCTATTAAAAAAGATATTTTTTCAAGTTTTAGAAATGTATTATTAATTACTAGAGGTGAGAAATCCAATGAAAAATTAGCTGCTATTCATTGGTTTAAAGCTCAACAAAAGTCTGAGTTTGACAATTACAATTCTAATTTATTTACTGAAACCAATTATTCTGCTCTAAAAGTCAATCAAGAAGATGTAAAATTTTCTAAAAATAAAGTAGATGGAAGGGTGATTTTGAAAAATAATTTTCAAAAACTTTTTCGCCAATTTCCTGAGCTTTTAACTTTTGGAGAAGATACCGGTATTATTGGCGGAGTTAACCAAGTAATGGAGGGAATGCAAGAGGAATTTGGTGAGCTTAGAGTATTTGATACTGGAATAAGAGAAACTACAATCATAGGCCAAGGAATAGGAATGGCTTTAAGAGGACTAAGACCAATTGCAGAGATACAATATCTAGATTACCTACTCTATTGTATTCAAATTATGAGTGATGATTTAGCAACATTGGCTTACAGAACAAAAGGAACCCAAAAGTGTCCTCTTATTGTAAGAACAAGAGGCCACAGACTTGAAGGAATATGGCATGCGGGATCTCCGCTAGGAGGAATTATTAATTTGTTAAGAGGAATTATAGTGTGTGTACCCCGAAACATGGTAAAAGCAGCTGGGTTTTACAATACATTAATAAAATCAGATGATCCAGCATTGGTTATTGAATGTTTGAATGCATACAGGATAAAAGAAAATGAACCGGCAAACTATGGAGAGTTTACAACCCCAATTGGAATTCCTGAAATTGTTTCGGAAGGAAAAGACATTACAGTAGTTAGTTATGGTTCCACTTTTAATATTTGTCAACAAGCTGTAAAAGATTTAAATAACTATAATATATCGTGTGAACTAATTGATATACAGACACTTATTCCTTTTGATGTGAATCATTTAATTAGCAAATCTTTAGAGAAAACGAATAAGATTATTTTTATAGACGAAGATGTTCCTGGTGGAGCAACTGCTTTTATGTTAGACCAAGTTATTAATAAACAAAAAGGGTATTTCCATTTAGATTCCCAACCAGTAACATTAACAGCCAAAGACCATAGACCAGCTTATGGAACTGATGGAGATTATTTCTCAAAGCCGAGCTTAAATGACATTACAGAAGCCATATACAATATAATGCATGAAAGCAATCCCAAATTGTATCCAAGTATTTTATGAGGAATATGAAAAAAATTATAATTTTTTTCATATCATTAGCTACTTTCTTTCATGCGTTTAACCAAGAAATAGAATTTAAAGAAATAGATAACTGGATTAAGAATAATCCTGGAGAACTAGTCCCTATTCGTATTGAATTCAATGATAATATAGATTGTTACAAGCTAAATCAGGAATTCAAAGAGCAACAAACTCCAGTAAATCAACGTCCAAAAATTGTTAATAGGCTTTTAAAAGAGCAAGCTATTAAGTCCCAAGAATTTGTATTAGATTTCTTAAAAAAACAAACTTCATCCAACACCTATTATCATTCATTTTGGATTGTAAACATTATTGTTGCTCAAGTAGATGCTGCGATAATTGAAAAATTAGCTCATTTTTCTAATATTGCCTCTATAAAAATTGAAAATAACCAATTTATAGCCCATGAGGATTTTGAGGTTTCTGTGGACAATAATAGAACACCTAACGGAGTTGAAAATGGTTTAATTGCAATAAATGCACCTCAAATGTGGGCACTTGGATATACTGGAAGAGGAAGATTAGCTTACAATTATGATACAGGAGTATGGCCTAATCACCCAGCATTTAGCAATAGATTTATCGGTAGCAGATTTCCAATGCAACAAAGCTGGATTGGTTATTTTAATTCATTTCCTAACGGATCTATTCAAAATCATGGAACACATACTTTGGGAACTATCGCTGGACTAGTTGAGTCCACAAACGACACTATAGGAGTTGCTTTTGGTTCTTATTGGATTGCAAATGATTTTGTTACCTCCACTGTACAAGCACTCCCTCCAATTGTTAATATGATTGAGGCCTTTCAATGGGCATTGAATCCAGATAATGACACTTCAACAACAGAGGATATTCCGGATGTGATTAATAATAGTTGGCGATGGTATGATGGAAATGACACCATTCACTGTCAAGGTTTTGTTGTAAATCTTATGAATGCTATTGAAGCAGCTGGAATTGCAAATGTTTTTTCTGGAGGTAATTCGGGACCAAATAATTCTAGTGTAAATTCTCCACAAAGAATAAACACTTCTCAAGTTAATACGTTCTGTGTTGGTAGCGTTAATGGAAATATTTCTTTTCCTCATCCAATATCAAATTTTTCTACAAGAGGACCTAGTCAGTGCTCAGGTTCTGGATCCTTAGCCATTCATCCTGAAGTTGTAGCACCAGGTCAGAATGTAAGATCGGCATGGGAACAAAATAATTTTAATACTATATCTGGCACTAGTATGGCAGCACCTCATGTTTCGGGAGCTATTTTATTACTAAAAGAAGCCTTTCCTTTTCTTTCTGGAGAAGAACTTCTTTGGGCACTTTATTTATCTGCTGTGGACTTAGGAATTGCTGGTGAAGACAACATTTATGGAATGGGGATGATAGATGTTCACGCAGCATTTCTACATTTAAGCCAAATCCATACTCCAGTTGACCCTTTAAGTCTTATATATGATCTTCATCTTGATTCTCTTACTATACCTAATTTTAGAGAAAATACGTGTGAAGATACATTTACACCAACAGTATTTTTTAAAAACCTTGGAGATTTTACAATTACCAATATTGAATTTACTTTAAAAATTAATGGAGATACTATTCTAAATAATAATTGGACGGGAAGTTTAGCTCCAAATTCTAGTTCTAGCTATACTCTTCCTGTTTTGAGTGGGTTAAATTCTGGTAAAAATGAAATACAAATATTGGCTAATCTAGGAAACTCCTTAAATGAATATGATTACTTTAATAACAGTAGTATTCTAAGATTTTCAATTATAAAGGAAATAACAACACTTCCATTTATAGAGGATTTTGAAAACGGCATCAACGACACCACATGGATTATTGAAAATATAGATCTTGACAAAACATGGAGAGTTGATTCTACCAATGGCTTACCGTGGAGCGATTTATCAGCCAGTATTAAGCTTTTTTCTTACGCTCCTAGAAACAACCAGAAAGATGGTCTTATAACTCCTAAAATAAGCCTTTCCACATCTAATAATTTATTTTTAACATTTGATATTGCATATCAGAAAAGAAGTGCTTCTGGTGTATTAAATGACACTCTTAAGGTATTTGTCTCTAATAATTGTGGATTGTCCTATGATTATTTGGTTTACGAAAAGCATGGGTATGATCTTAGTACATTTGATACATCTTCTTTTGATTTTGTTCCTGAGTATTTCAGTCATTGGAGAAACGACACTATTGATCTTTATAGGTTCTCTAACGAAGACATTTTAGTTAAATTTGAAACAACTAACAGAGCTGGAAATAATTTATATTTAGATAATATTAAAGTTTTTGACGGGTTAAATGCTCCTCTTTCAATATCCAAAACTGATTTATTAGACTTTGAACTTTATCCAAATCCAACTGGATCAAACATCAATATATTTTTTAAGGATTATAATACTAAAGATTCATATGTAACAATTTACAACCCTTTAGGTGAGGTAATGTTATTCTCAAAGTTAGATGGCTACCAAACATTAATACCAACAAAGAAATTAAGTTCTGGAATTTATATTGTAAAACTTTTTCAAAATGGGAAAATCTCTGTTAAATCCTTTATTAAGAGCAAGGATTGATATTTTTTATTAATACCATTTTATGAAAAAGGAAACTAAAGAAAAACTTGATTATTTTGTAGAAAAGTACAACAACTCCACTTTTATTGAACCCGACCCTATCGGACTTGTTCATAGATTTTCCGATCAAAAAGACATTGAAATATTTGGATTAATAATAGCTACCCTTTCTTGGGGAAATAGAAAGTCAATTATAAAAAGTGGTGAAAATCTTTTAAAAATAATGGATAATGAACCTTTTAAATTTGTATTAAATTTTAATGAAAATGAATTGAACTTATTAAATGATTTTAAACATAGAACATTTAATGTTTTTGATTTACAATTTTTTATTTTAAGACTTCAAAAAATTTACAAAAGGTTTAGTTCGTTAGAAGAATTATTTGCTCCTGATTTCAAAAAAAACAAAAATTCATTGGAAGCAATTGTAAATTTTAGAAAAGAATTTTTGGGAGAGCATCATGAAATAAGAACTAAAAAACATGTTGCAAACCCTATTAAAGGATCTGCAGCTAAAAGAATAAATATGTTTTTAAGATGGATGGTTAGAAAGGACGATAAAGGAGTAGATTTTGGGATATGGGATAAAATTAGTCCATCAAAGCTATCCTGCCCACTAGATATTCATAGTGGAAGATCCGCTAGAGAATTTAATCTTTTGAAAAGAGAACAAAATGATTGGAAGGCCGTAGAAGAGCTTGATATTTCATTGCGAAAATTGGATTATAAAGATCCCGTAAAATATGATTTTGCACTTTTTGGAATGGGAATTGAATCCAAAGAGTTTTAAATCAAATTATATTGACTAAATTCGTGCTTTAATGAGTCTATTATATCCTGATTTTCTTTGGGCATTACTTCTGAATATTATACCAATATTCATTCACCTATTCAATTTACAAAGACACGAAACCATTTATTTTTCCGACGTTTCTCTTTTAAAAAGCATAGAAGAGAAAACAAAAAGAAAATCTCAACTTAAAAATATTCTATTACTAATTTCTAGAATCTTATTTGTAAGCTCTGTAGTTACAGCTTTTTGCTTCCCATATAAAAAGAGTCAAAAAATAGACCTATTAAAAGATTTAAACAAAGTGGGAATTTACATAGATAATTCTTTTTCTATGAGTAGAAGCTTCCAAAACCAAACACTCCTTGAATCAGCAAAAGACGATGCAATCAAATTAATAGATAATTTACCAGAAGAAACTAAGTATGTTTTAACGACCAACAATAAAAAAAATAACAAGCAATACTTTATTGATAATAATGAGATAAAAAAAGAAATTATCAATTTAAAAACAACTGCTCAGACATTAACTATTTCAGAAGCAATAGAAATACAACATGAACAGTTAAACCTTGAGCAATTAAATTCTTTTTGGTTTACAGATCTTCAAGAGAACACTTTGGATTTGGATAAAATTAAAGACGAAAGCATTATTAAAAACATCAACATTCTTCAATATGGTTCCTCTTCCAATGAAAATATTTCAATTGATTCTGTGTGGTTTAATACAAACAATAGAACAATTAACAACAAGGAGAATTTATATGTTAAAATCACCAATCATTCAGCATCAGAAGTAGA
>CALKFX010000067.1 GCA_938084875.1 uncultured Flavobacteriales bacterium
AGATAGAAACAATTCCCCAGTAGTATGTAGCATGTAAAGAAAAATCAAAATGAATAATGGAACTAGATTATCAGTAGAAAGTTGAAAACCAACATAAGTTAGTAAAAATCCAAGTCCAAGTTGGAGAATACCAAATGCAAATTTCAATGGAATATTAGGATTCTTTCCAATTTTTGAAAGCTTCACCCACATTACAGAAAATAGTGATCCAAACAATATAATGAAAAAAGGATTGAAGAACTGGGTCATACTTGCAGGCATTTCCCAACCAAAAATAGATCTATCTACATTTCTATCAGCAAAAAGAGTTAGAGATGTTCCTGCCTGCTCAAAACAAGCCCAAAAAACTATATTTATTACCATAAATATAACTAAAGCAATCATTCTTTCTTTCCAAACTTTGTCACCTGTTGTCTTATCTTCTTTTATCCCAGAATTTATGAGAATAAAGGCAATTAAAAGAAATAACGCTAAAAAAATGTAGTTCAGAAATTGATTTTGCATTATAAGTACATAACAAAGAGGTATTAAAAATAGAGAACCTAGCGTTATTACTTGAACCATATTTAGAGGACCTAATACTTTTTTCTTCCCTTCTTCATGAATGTCAAGTCCTGGTGCAGAAGCATAGTTTTTTCTTCCAGCCCAGAAAATAAATAGTCCCAATAACATTCCTAGACCTGCCAATCCAAAACCGTAAGTAAACCCATAGGTTTCTCCAATATAGGCAACTACAGTTGTTGCTAATAGTGCGCCAATATTTATTCCAATATAAAATATAGTAAATCCAGAATCTCTCCTTGGGTCGTTATCTTTATATAATTTACCAACAATGGTAGAAATATTGGCTTTAAAATATCCATTTCCAATGATTAGTGCTCCCATCCCAATGTAAAGCATTTCTTTACTTTCACCTAGAATTAAAAATTCTCCTATAGCCATTAAAATTGCTCCCAACATTACTGCATATCTGTAACCTAGATACTTATCAGCCATTCTACCGCCCAATATAGGTGCAGCATATACTAATCCAGTGTAGGCGCCATAAATTAAAGAAGCTTCGCTGTCACCCATCATTAATGATTTAACAAGGAAAAGAGTAAGAAGTGTTCTCATTCCGTAATAGCAAAATCTTTCCCACATTTCAGAAAAGAATAAGGTCATTAAACCCTTAGGGTGTTTTGCATTGGCTTCAATAGTAGTCATAAGTTTTTTTTAGATATCCAATTGTGAAAATAAACAAATTTTTTAATCTGTAAATTTTATATAAAATACAATCGTTAATTTTTGTCAATTTGAAATACTATTTTTGGTAAAATTTAATAAAATGAAAATTAATTTTGTTGTAACAATATTTTCACTATTAGGAATGTTGTCAAGTTGTAATTCTAAAACTGATATCAAGAGTAACTCTGAGGATAAAAATTTAATTATCGATACGCACACTCTTTCAAATTATCAAGATTTACCCATTTTAAATACCCATTTAGAGCTTGCTGTTAATTTTCAGAAAAAAATATTAAAAGGTTCAGTAACCCATCGATTTGATGATAATAGAAAAGTTGATTTATTAAAGTTAGATACCAAATATTTAAAAATTGATAGTATTCAAGATGGTAATGGTAATAGTCTTGAATATTCGTTTGGTGAATTTGATGAATTACTGGGCTCTGCTCTCTCTGTTATTTTAAATTCCCAATCCAATGAGGTGGTTATTTTTTACGAAACTACTAATAAGTCTGAAGCACTTGACTGGTTACTCCCTAACCAAACTGCAGGTAAAACCTTTCCATTTATGTATACCCAAGGACAATCTATTTTTACCAGATCTTGGATTCCCATTCAAGACACTCCTGGTGTAAGAATAACTTATTCTGCAAAAATTAATACTCCGGAAAATATGATGGCTGTTATGAGTGCTGCTAATCCTCAAGAATTGGATACTAATAATGTTTATAGTTTTGAAATGAATCAACCAATTCCACCATATCTAATTGCCTTAGCAGTTGGTAATTTAGAGTTTAAAGCCATTGATTATAGAACAGGAGTTTATGCAGAACCATCCATGGTAGAGGAATGTGCCAATGAATTAATTGATATGGGAAAAATGGTGGATGTAGCTGAGCAATTGTACGGAAAATACGACTGGGATAGATACGATGTTATTGTTTTGCCTCCTAGTTTTCCTTTTGGTGGAATGGAAAATCCAAGATTAACCTTTGCAACTCCTACTATAATAGCAGGCGATCGTAGTTTGGTTTCTTTAATTGCTCACGAATTGGCCCATTCATGGAGCGGAAACCTAGTAACCAACGCTACTTGGAATGACTTTTGGTTAAATGAAGGCTTTACAGTTTATTTTGAACGAAGAATTATGGAAGCATTGTACGGTAGAGATTATTCAGAAATGTTGGCTCTCTTGGGTTTTCAAGATCTTCAAAATCAGGTAGATAACTCTAGGCCAGCAATGCAATTGTTGAGATTGAATATGAAAGGCAAACACCCAGATGATGCCATGACTGATATTGCCTATGAAAAAGGTTATTTTTTCTTAAGAATGTTGGAAGAAAATATTGGAAGAGATAAAATGGATGTATTTTTAAAAAAATATTTTAACGACCATAAATTCCAAACCATTGTCACTGAAGAATTTTTATCTTATTTAAAAGAAAATCTATTAGATGATAATTTTAAGGGATTAAACGTTGAGCAATGGGTTTTTGAATCTGGAATTCCTAAAAATTGTTCAAAAATTAATTCTCTAAGATTTAAAAACGTAGAAAGTTCTGTTGCCACATTTTTAGATGGAGGTGCAAAAGAGCTTCAAGTTATTAGTGAGAAATGGTCCACCCACGAATGGTTACACTTCTTAAAACATCTTCCTGAAAATCTAAACTTTGATCAAATGGCAGACTTAGATAAAGTATTTAATTTGTCTAATAGTGGTAATTCTGAAATTCTAGCTGTTTGGTTTTTGCAAAGTATTAAAAATGACTATCGGCCAGCTTTTGAAAATTTAGAAAAATTCTTGGTGAAAATTGGAAGAAGAAAGTTTTTACAGCCTCTTTATTTAGAGCTTTCAAAAAATCAAGAGCATAAAATTTGGGCGAAAAAAGTTTATCAAAAAGCAAGAAATAATTACCATTATGTATCGTTTAATACCATTGACAATATACTAAACTAATTATTAAATTGAATTATAGTAAAATACTGAATTTCAGTTATTTAAAGTTTTTTAAATTCCTGTCTATTTCTCTTTTTATATCTTTGGTTTTGAGATCTTCTCTTTTGTCGTAAATCTTTTTTCCTTTGGCAATAGATATATTCAATTTTGCCCATCCATTTTTACCAATGAATAATCTTGTTGGAACAATGGTTAAACCTTTATTTTTAAGTTTTTTGTTGATTTTATTTATCTCTATTTTATTAAGAAGTAATTTTCTATCTCTTTTACTATCGTGATTAAAGTGTCCAGAGTTCTCATAGTCACCTACATACATATTTCTAATAAATAATTCATTTTTAATCATAATTCCATAGGACTCTGCAATACTTGCCTTGTTATTCCTAATAGACTTTATTTCTGTACCAAAGAGTTGAATTCCGGCAGTAAAATTCTCTATGAATTCAAATTCAAATTTTGCTTTTTTATTTTTTATCTCAACTTTAGAGCTCATTTTACAAAATTAACATTCTTTGTAATCCTTTTATTATTAAATTTATGTTAAAGTCAGTAAACTTAAAATTATTAAAAACTTAAATGATGAGATTTTTTACAATTTTTATAATGGTGTTTTATTTTTCTTCTGCTAATTCACAGAAGGAAATTGTACTAAGGCTTAGTCATGCCTTGAATGATTCTAGTTTTAAATACAATGAAAATTTTGAAGTGGACGGTAATAAAAATTACTATACAAGATTACAATATTACCTTTCAGGATTTGAATTAGAGCACGATGGTGGACAATCTACCGCATTAAACAACGTTTATGTTTTAGCTAGTGGACATATTTCAAATTATTATTTAGGAAATTTCAATGTTTCTTCTTTAGAGTCTATATCCTTTGATGTTGGAGTAGACCAAATTGCTAATAGCGGAAATACTACCAATTATTCTTCTCTACATCCTTTAGGTCCTAAAAGTCCTCCTATGGACTGGGGATGGCCTTCTGGTTACTTTTTTGTAGTTACTAATGGATTCACAGATGCAGATAATGACAATATTCCTGAAACAAATTTTCAATTACATGCTTTAGGAAATGGTATGTTAACTCCTATAGATCCAATTTATTTGTCTGGTACCAATTTAAATGATACTATTTATATAGATTTAATTGTAAATACGGAAAGATTTATTTCTGGAATTAATTTAAGCTCTGTTGGAGCTGACCATAGTAGTAGTACCGATAATTTAACTATGTGTAATAATTCTTCCACTCTGAATATCTTTGAACCAGGATACATC
>CALKFX010000068.1 GCA_938084875.1 uncultured Flavobacteriales bacterium
GCAGTTACGGCAATTCTTTTAATCCATAGTGTAGAGCATTTTATTTACCCTGTTTACCCTGATAAAGCACTTCAACCAGAATGGTTGGTTACTCTTGATTCCTTAGTATTTAATGTTATATTTTCACTTATAGCAGGTAAAGGATATTCCATCTTTGCTCTTTTATTTGGCTTCACCTTCTATATTCAATTCATTAATCAACAGAACAAAGGATATGATTTCAGAGGGCGATTTATTTGGAGGCTTTTAATTTTGAGTGCTTTTGCTACTATAAATGCGGCATTTTTTCCTGGCGGTGACGTGCTTTTATTGTTTGTAATTACAGGGTTCTCCTTACCATTGGTCTGCAAAATGAGTAACAAAGCAATACTCATAATTGCTTTGATTTGCTTACTACAGCCAATTGAATTATTTCATTTTGTTAGCAGCCTTTTAAATGAATCATACGCCATACCAAGCTTGAATGTTGGAGGTTTATATGAAATTGTTCAAGAAGGGGTTAAGAGAGGTAATTGGAAAACCTTTTTACTTGAAAACATTTCAACTGGTCAAGAAGCGAGCTTATTGTGGGCAATAGGTAGCGGACGTTTTGTTCAAACTATTGGGTTGTTTTTGCTGGGATTCCTCTTAAGTAGAAAAAACTTATTTGTTAATTCAAGAGAAAACACTCAATTTTGGGTAAAGGCACTTATTATTTCTTCAATATTATTTGGTTTACTTTATCCTTTAAAAGTCGAATGGTATGATAATGTAAAAAATACAATGCTAAAAAGTAGTATTGGTACTGCTCTGGATATGTGGCAAAAACTGGCATTTACACTAGTTATATTGTCCTCTTTTATAATGGCATATTATAATAGTTCATTTAAAACAATTCTATCTAAACTGAAAGTTTATGGAAGAATGAGCCTTACTAACTATATTTCACAATCAATTATTGGAGCGTTTATATTTTTCCCAGTAGGATTGAATCTATCTCCATATCTAGGTTATACTGCTAGTTTAATTGTAGGCATATTTATCTTTATATTTCAATTATATTTAAATCACAAATGGTTTCAAAGTTATAAACAAGGCCCCTTAGAAAAAATTTGGCATAAGGCAACTTGGATAGATCATACCTGAAACTTTTTTAGTAGCTAATATTTAATATCTGCCTGAGCTTCTAAACCATCGGCATATCCTCTTCATTAAGTTCAGGGAGTAATTTGTATATTGTTTCTTATTAATCATAAATCAATTTAAAATGAAAAAAATATTTGTTACAATTTTATTATTAAATTTAAGTTTCGTTCAAGCACAAAAAATAAAATCTGCAGGAATTTGGATGAGTGATGATGAGTTCAAAGGACAGCCTATGATTTTTGGAAGTAATGATGCTATGGATACTGTAATTAAAGCTATTGAAGCATATAACACGGGGAATGCTGACGAGGAGTTGTCATATTATTCAGAAGATTATAAAAATAAAAATGGAGATTTCACTAAAAATTGGCATAAGCAAACAAAAATGTTAAAGATGAAACCTTGGGTAATGTTTCCAGTAAAAATTAAAGGCGACGATAGAACTCAAGTTTTAAGCTGGTCAGTGGAAGAAAGAGAGTGGAAAAATGGCTCAAAGCAAAAGCAAAATTTAATGGAAATTTTTGTTGTTGATGATGAATCTGGTAAAATAAATAATTTTGTGCAGTGGAGAAGAAATTATCCAGATAATGAATTTGGTTTAGTAGCTGGAGGTAAGTTTTTTGGTAAGTCAGATAGTGATTATACAGGAAGAAAATTGGTTTTTTCAAACAGAGGAGAAACCGAAAAAATTGAAAAATTAATTGAAGCCTACAATAAAAAAGACTTTGAAACTTGTAAAACTTTTTTTGTTGATGGAGCCTCACTGAATGGAGCAGATGGATCAATTGTAAAGTTCACCTATGAAATGTGGGGATCTTATTTTGAAGAATACTCTGAGATCAACTGGAAACCTTATTCGATTGTGCCTCTCAAGATTTACGATACTGATCCAGCTTCTGGTGTATCTGTTCTTGGTATTGAAAAAAGAGTTTTTAAAGATGGAAGTGTTTGGGAAAAAGAAATTGTTGATTACTTCTACTTTAATGTAAATGGCTTGATTGATCGTGTTGTACAATTTGAAAGAGCATTAAAATAATTTTATAAAGACGTCATAAATAACCCTTCCCAGCGGAGGGTTTTATTTAAACCATCGGCATATCATCTTCATTAAGTTCAGGGACTTCTAATCCTCTTAAATAAGTCAAACTAACATTTATAGAAGAGTGTCCCATTGCCTTTTGTAGCTTGGTTATACTACCTGTTCTTTTATAGATTTCTAAAGCGCCAGAGTGACGAAAAGAATAGATCGTTGTACTTGTACCAATATCGGGATTAAGTCTCTTAAAACGCCTCCATAGTAGCGAGAAATAGCCTTTATTGTAGGGTTGACTAGCCTCAGAAAACATATTATGATCCGGAGATCCTTTTACAAGAATTTCTTTGATATAAGAAGGTACAGGAACGATACGATTACGCTTTGATTTTACTTTGTTTCCACCAAGATTAATATGCGATAAATCATCACTAAAGTCTTCCCACTTTAATAGTCTTATTTCTTGATGTGGACGTAATAAACAACCATAAGTAAGAAGACAACACAAGTACAAGTTTTCATTGTATTCTTTTACCCTAAACAGCAACTTTTTTACATCTTTTATAGGACTATGTAATACTTCTTCTTGCTTACGTGTTTTTAGCCTTGATAGCTCTACTGGAAAGTCTCTACTGTTGAGGTAGTTTGCAATTACATTAACGTGTCTTCTTATGGTATTATAGCTTGTGTTGTTATTGTATTTAAGTGGAATAGAATTAAGAAATGAAGCAGATATAGATCCTTTTTTAACAAGCTGAACCCTTAAAAGACCTGACATAGAAACTAACATTTTACGATAGTTATTTGACAGTGGTTCTGCAAGTTTATCACGGATAATACTATCATAATTTTCAACAGTAGAAAGCGGCTTAGTAAGAGAGTAATCATTAGAAACAATAAAACGATAAACCTCTTTTGCTAGAGTAGAGGTAACAGAGTAGCGCTGTTTAGCCGGGTAGGAATTAGGATACAAAGAAGATCCAATTACACGACCACTAAACAACCGGTAACGTTTATTATTAAGCTTGAAATCAACGTAGTATTTACCGTCTTTACGTTTGCAGACTTTGGGATAGGAAAGGCTATTATTTGGCACTTATATGGCAATTTAGTTAAACATCAATATTCAACTTAACTGTAAAAGGTCCTATAGCTCTTTGGTTATAAGGGCGTAGCCCTCGAGGCTTCAGCCGTAAGTAGCTGACTCATAATCAGTTGGTCCCTGGTTCGAGCCCAGGTGGGACCACCAACAGAAACCGTAATGTCTTTATAAACAAGATGTTGCGGTTTTTTTATTACTCCTTTGGCAACATATTGGCAACAAACCTCATGTGTTTTGCTTGCTGGTTTCTAGAAAAAGGCCAAAAATCCCAACCTAAAACTCTGAAATCAGACCCCCATCCCTAAAAATAAATCCACTTTTCTTTTGAGGGTAGAGCTGATAAAATGGTATATAACCCAAACCACAGTCATGTCCTCTTCAGTAAGTTCTACAATACACTTTACCAAGAATGAAACAAGCTACTAATGAAGTAAGTGAAGACTTGCCGTTGTTTGTTCAGTAGGTTCTGGGAAAAAACACGGAGTAGAGATATTGTAGATTTTAGGTATCTTGAACCATCTACAATAAATACTATGAAAAAGCTTCTTCTTTTACTGTTTGTTCCAATAGTTTCTCTTGGGCAAATGGATTATTATGTTTCCGCAAAAGGAGGTTTAAACGTTCGTGAGGCTCCTGAAGCTAACGCGAAGAAAGCATCAACACTTTCATATGGTACATTTGTTTCTATTGAATCAAGAACAGCTATTAAATTGACTCTAAACGATACTGACAAAGAAACAGGGGTTAAAAATCAAATTGAAGGGGAATGGGTTGAAATTGTTTCAGAAAATAATATCTCTGGATATGTTTTTGACGGATATTTAGTTGCATTTAAACCACATCCTTGGACTATTTTCACTACTGTTTCCGGTACCTCTTTAAATCTTAAAAACACAGATTTAAATACGCCAGAAATAAAAATTAGTTACACAATCTCAACTATGTTTTATAAGAATTTAAAAGTTGGAGAAATCGTACAATTAGTAACTGATGATAAAGATTTACCTAATTTAGAATTTAGAGTTACAAGTGTTGAAAAAGTAAAATATGAGGATTATGATTTAGTACCAGATTGTTGTGATGAATATAACGTTGAAGCAAAAATTTTAAAGAATATACCTGATAAATATTCAGGTTTAAATAAAGAGAAAATAAATGGGTTAGTTATTCATCCACCAGTAAAAGAGGTTAAATTTTTAGTAGATCCAAATAATCCTTCCCAGGAAATGAGTTTTGCAATAACCACAGATGGTATTCCATATGCTTTGAACGGAACTACATTTTTTAACCTTCTTGACTTTGATGATGATGGAAACCCAGATTTTCGATCTTTTCAAGAGTGCATAAAAGTATCACAATTAACAGATGGTAGGTTTTACTGTGAACTTAATGGTGGTGGGAAACAGATACTAATAGATAATAAATGGGTTGTTTTTACTTCTTGGTCGCCAATGTAATTTTATATCATCGGCATATCATCTTCAGTAAGTTCTAAAACGATAAATTTATTTCGAACAATAAACTTTTTGCTATATTTAAAGAACTAAAAGCTACCATAATAAAAAAAGTACATTTGATCTAGGAAATATATTTTATTCACTCTCATAAGTTTCACTTTTTTCATATTGAATATCACAGAAATAAAAATAATAAGAACATTTAATCAGCTTAAAGAAGTAAAAAAGCTTCAGTCAAAAAACTTAAAAAGCAATCTTTCTTCAACGACCAAATTTAGTGATGGCTTTCTAACTGCGAGCTATTCAATTTCATTTTTAAAAAGTATAACAAAAAAATCTCCTTCAATTATTGCTGAGGCGGAAGGAGAAATTGTTGGCTACCTATTAGCATCAACAAAAGATTCGACAAAAGGAGATGAGTTTTTAAAAAATTTAATTATGAAAATTAATCGAAAAGTTTATAAGTCAAAACAGCTCTCTAAACTTGATTTTATTATTGTAGCTCAACTTTGTATAGCAGCAACTCATCGAGCTCAGGGCATAGTTAAAAAAATGTACACACTTTTTAAAAATAAATATTCATCTATATATCCATTTTGTTTAACGGTTGTTGATATAGAAAACAAGAGATCAGTTAGAGCTCACCTAAATGAAGGATTTAAGATAATAGATTCAATTAAAATGGGAAATAGTGAAGCTTTTATAATCATTTGGGATTGGCATTAAAAAAGTATTTTCTTTTAAACTAGAGGCATATCATCTCCATTAGGTTTAGTGCATTTTGAATATTATTAACCATAAATCAATTAAAATGAGAACCAAATTTTTTTTTATTCTTTTCCCACTTTTAATTCATAGCCAACAAACGCAACAGGTTAGAAACTATGGAGATGTAGAACAAATAAATATAGAAACTAAAAAACATGATAATAGCTGGAAGTTAAACATTATTGGTTCAAAATTTTATCACGATGAATTCCTGCAAACAATTGTTAACGGAAAAGAAATTAAGGTCAAGTATGACGCACTAGATGATTTTATGCGCTCGCAGGTTGGACCTAATCTTTTTTCTTTTCCTGAAAATGAAATTTTACTTTTAGATAACAAGGAATCTTGGATTACATACAATAATAGTTGGTTTAGAATATTAGTTAGGAGGAATGATTTCACATATTTGTTAAAACCAATTGCTAAATATTATCCTGCAAAAAAATCAGATGGGTTTTCAGAAAA
>CALKFX010000069.1 GCA_938084875.1 uncultured Flavobacteriales bacterium
TTAGTTGGGAGGTAAAAGTTGACTTATAGATTTTTACTTTTGGTGAAAAATGAGAGGTTTATTTTTCTGTATTGTCTTGGTTTCTTCGTTTTCATTGTTTTCTCAACAAGAAGATAAAAGGCATCTTAATGTTCATTTTAGGGTAAACAACAACTTTGGTGAGCTTACAAACTTGGTGATTAGAGAAGTTTATGAAAGTGGCTTCAAAGACACTGTTTTTGCTGAAAAAGCAAACCATTCTATTCACATTCCAGTTAACAAACATGTTTTACTGGATTTTATCTGCGAAGGTCATGTTACTAAAAGAGTTGCTTTTAACACAGGTGTTCCGGATGATTTAAAAAATATTCCATTTTTTAATCTTGTGGTGGAGCTTATTGAAGAAGATTTTCTAATGGCCCTAGAAAACCAGGATGAAATTAGAACATTAATGGATTTTCCTGTTGGTTATATTAATTTTAATTCTCAAGAAGGGTCGTGGTATAATTCTCAAGAAAACATTACCAAAACAATAAATAAGTTGATTAAAAAAAGTTTAAATTAGTTCTTAAGACTTTTTAATTGATATATTCATTTTTTTAAGGCTCACAAAATGGAAAGCACTTACAAAAATATTTACTTCCACGTAGGAATTAGCAAAACAGGAAGTACTTTTTTACAAAAAAGGGTTTTTCCTAAGCTTTCAAAAATCACCTATATTCCTACAAATAAGTACTATAGAATATTTGAGGAAATTAAAAACTGTGATAGTAAGAAGATTTTAATTTCTAGAGAACTTGATAGGCAATTTGAAAGAGAGGTTACTTTATTTTCTAGTAGATACCGTACGGCTACACCAATTATTGTCTTAAGAAAACACGAAGAGTACTTGGCCTCTCAATACAAGCGTTTTATAAAGAATGGGTTTAAGGGGGAGGTGGAGGATTTTTTTGACCTAGAAAATGACAAAGGTTTTTTTAAAGTAATTCACTTAAGCTTTTCTTATCAAATTAAGGTTTTAAAAGAAAAATTTGAAAAAGATCCTATTGTTCTTTTTCACGATGAACTAAGGTCTAGCCCAAGAGCGTTTGTGAAAGATTTTTGTTCTTTGACTTTAAGCGACATTGATTTAAAAAAAGTAAACTTTAATAAAAAACATATTTCGTATAGAGAAAAGCAGCTAAAAGCTATTAAGACTATTTCAAAATATTTTAATCTTAAAAAACGAGTTGTTTTTAACAACCCTTTTTTAAATTTATTTTGGCGGCTTTATCAAGCTTTTTTCCGTTATGGAATCTTGTATTTGTCTTTGTTGGTTCCTAATTTTATGTATTCCAAGAAGCCTTTAATTGACCCTGCTTATTTAAAAAAAGTTAGTCTGCATTTTAAAAATGATTGGGAGAACTGCTTGAAGTATAAAAACCGATAGACATGAAAAAATTATTAGTCCTAACTATTGTTTTTACAAGTGGGTTGTTGTTTTCACAGGGTGGAAAAGTGATAGATCAGCTTTCTTTAAAAAGTAAAATACTAAATAGTGATAGAAAATATGCTATCTACCTGCCAAGCGATTACGATTACTCTAACAGGGAGTATCCTGTTCTATATTTACTTCATGGGGCTGGAGACGATCATACTGGGTGGGTTCAGTTTGGAGAAGTAAAGTCAATTGCAGATAAAACCAATAAAGAAGGTGTTTCTACCTCAATGATCATTGTAATGCCAGATGCGCAAACAGGAAAGAAAGGCTACTTTAATGATATTGACAATAAGTGGAACTATGAAGATTTTTTCTTCCAAGAGTTTATTCCTTTTATTGAAAAAAAATACCGTGTTAAGTCTGAAAAAAGATATAGAGCCATAGCTGGTTTGTCTATGGGGGGGGGTGGCTCTTTTCTTTATGCGCTAAGGCACCCAGAAATGTTTTCATCGTCTTGCCCTTTAAGTGGCGATATGGGAGAGCTTTCTTACGTTGAATTTTATGAAAAAAACAAGGATAAGTGTGAAAAGTATCGAAGAGAAAAAGTTTTTAATTACTACTCTAACCATAATGCGCTATCTATAATTCAAAATCAAACAGCTGAAAATCTAAAAAGTGTAAGGTGGTATATAGACTGTGGCGACAATGATTTTTTGTATGAGGGTAATTCCCTGGTTCATATAGCACTAAAGAAACGAGGGGTTCCACACGAGTATAGGGTTAGAGATGGTGCCCACAATTGGTCCTATTGGCGATCTGCACTGCCAGAAGTATTAAGTTTTGTGTCGGATAAGTTTCATCAAAAATAAATTATCAAACTCTTGAATTATGAAGATTGTTTCAACTTCTTCTCGCGGCAACTTTATATACGAAAAGAATGAAAAAAAAATTCTAGAACTTGTTCACCCTAAATGGTATTCAAAAAAAGCTTTTGTCGAATACGACAACAAGAAGATAAAAATTGAGCCCAAAAATTATTGGGGTTCAAAATATATTATTTTAGAAGAAGAGGATGAAAAAGGAAGTATTGATATAGATTGGAAAAATAATATTACTATCACTTTTATAGACCAAAATCAGACTACCCAAATATTTAAAATGGAGGAGAAAGGGTTTTGGAAGCAGCAGTTTGAATTCTCAATTCTAGAAGAAGAGTTGGTGGGGGTTTTAACCCCTCTAAGCAATTGGAAAAACTGGCGAAATGATTTTGCAATTGAGAGTAGCCCTAAGTATTCTGATCAAAAATGTTTTGATGAATTGATATTTTATTGTGGGTTTGTAGTTCGTTTAATTCAACAATATGCTAGTGCAGGAGTTGTGTAGTATTTTTATCTTGGCTTGCTAAATGGTTAGGAATATAAATTCAATTAAAGTTCACATTATTGGTGGAGGGATTAGCGGGCTTGTTGCTGCTCAAGTTTTGGAAAACAATGGCATTTCTCCTGTTATTTTAGATGCTGAGAGTCGTGTCGGGGGGCGGCTAAAGACGGATGTTGTAAAAGGGCATCAACTAGATCGCGGATTTCAAGTGCTTTTGTCTAGCTACAGCGCGGGTAAAAAATATT
>CALKFX010000070.1 GCA_938084875.1 uncultured Flavobacteriales bacterium
GCTTCATTTCAAAAAAACTTAAATTATACTTTGCTAAATCCTGAAAACCATGCCAATTTTCTGAAACTATGTAAGGTATTTTATACCTCCATTTTAAATAAAGTGCCTGCCAAATACCTGGATGCATTATGTTCATATGAACAATGTCAAATTTTAATTTGTTTTTCTTTTTAAGGAATTGAAATCCTTTGTTAAAGGCAATAAAATAATTTAGGTACTTAAAAAACCCTCTTTTAAAATAAACAATTGTTGTTTTAAGTTCTTCATCTTGGAAATAATTAATTTCATAATCTTTTACTTTATCGTCTGGAATTATATACAGTACATTAATTGTATTGTATTTTGAAGCAGCCAAAGCATGGTATCTCACAAAATTCCCCAAAGTAGTATGAACTCTACTTGGGTACCATGATGAAAGAAACAAAACATTTTTCATTATTGAATAATAATTCTCAGGAGGATAAATTGGCAATTCTTTCCTCTAAAATTTTAATTTGTTTTTCAGCATCATTTTTTTTCTTGATTTCCAAATCCACAACTTGTTTAGGAGCATTTTCGGAAAATCTAGAATTATTCAGTTTTTTCATGACACTTTCAAGGAAGCCTTTCTTTTTTTGAATTTCAATTTCAATTTTTGAAATCTCAGTTTTTGTATCAATTGACTCTGTAAAAGGAACAAAGAACTCATTATTATTAACCACAAAAGAATAAGCTGCTGAAATTGATTCATCTGTAAAAACTAAACTCGATAGATTACATATTTTTAATAGTAAAGAGTCAAATATATTAGACCAGTTGGTATTGACTTTTATATTTAGTTCTAAAAGAACCTTATTAGAAATATTTTTGTCTTTTCTTAAATTTCTTATCCCCATAACAATAGCTTGGAAGTTTTGGAATTCATCTAAAATTGTGGAATCATTTATATTTTCTTCTGGCCATTTCGCATTGACAATATATGTATTGTTTCTAGGTTTTAATTGTTGCCAAATTTCTTCAGCAATAAAAGGGGTAAATGGATGAACTATTTTAAGAATTTTTTCCAAAATTAAAACTACTGAATCATAAGTCTTTCTGTCGATTGGTTGCTGGTAAGCAGGTTTAATCATTTCTAGAAACCAAGAGCAATAGTCATCCCAAATAGTTTTATAAGTCAACATTAGAGCTTCTGAAATTCTGAATTTGTCGTAAGAGCTATTTATATTAATTATGTTTTGAGAAACCTTAGATTCAATCCATTTTAAAGCAATTAATGAAGATTCTTCCTGTTCAATTTCATCAGAAACAGTCCAAGATTGGACTAATCTAAAAGAATTCCATAGTTTATTGGTAAAGTTTCTTCCTTGTTCACAAAGATTTCTATCGAACAATAAATCATTTCCAGCTGGTGAAGAAAGAAGCATACCTACCCTTACCCCATCTGCTCCATACTTTTGAATTAACTCTAAAGGATCTGGACTATTTCCTAAAGATTTTGACATTTTTCTACCCAATTGGTCTCTTACAATTCCAGTAAAATATACGTTTTTAAAAGGTGGCTTATCTACATATTCATAGCCAGATATTATCATTCTTGCAACCCAAAAGAACATTATTTCTGGTGCTGTAACTAAATCATTTGTTGGGTAATAATAATCTAATTCTTTTTTATCATTAGAAAAGCCATCAAATACAGCAATTGGCCATATCCAAGAAGAAAACCATGTATCCATCACATCTTCATCTTGAACTAAATCGTCTAAATTGTATTGTTTGTCTGATTGACTATTAAGTTTTTTTAAAGCTTCTTCTTTAGTTGGAGCAACAATAAAATCTTCCTTTCCATCGCCATAAAAGAATGCTGGTATTTGATGTCCCCACCACAACTGTCGAGATATACACCAATCTCTTATATTCTCCATCCAGTGACGGTAGGTATTTTTAAATTTTGAAGGATGGAACTGAACTGTATCGTTCATCACATTTTCTAGTGCTGGAATACTTAATTTTTCCATTGAACAAAACCACTGTAAAGATAATCTTGGTTCAATAATTGCGTCCGTTCTCTCTGAAAAACCTATTTTATTTATGTGATCTTCGATTTTAATTAAATAACCAGAGCTGTCTAATTCATCAGCTATAGACTTCCTTACATCAAACCTATCTTGACCTACAAATAATTTTGCATTTTTATTTAAACTTCCAGATGAATCTAGAATATTTATTACCTCCAAATGGTGTTTCTTACCCAATTCATAATCGTTAGGGTCATGGGCAGGAGTTATTTTAAGACAACCAGTACCAAATTCCATATCTACATAATCGTCAAAAATAATTGGAATACTTCTATTAATTAGGGGAACAATTGCTCGTTTTCCTTTTAGGGAGGTATATCTTTCATCATCTGGATTAATGCAAATTGCAGTATCTCCAAGAATAGTTTCAGGTCTAGTGGTAGCGATATTAACCCACTCATCATCTGAGCCTTCAATTTTATATCTCAAATAATAGAGTTTTGAATTTACTTCCTTATAAAAAACTTCTTCATCACTTAAAGCAGTTTTTGCTTGAGGATCCCAGTTAATCATTCTTTCTCCCCTATATATAAAACCCTTTTGGTGAAGATCACAAAAAACATTGATTACACTTTTATAGTAATTATCATTCATTGTGAAATTGGTTCGATTCCAATCGCATGAAGCACCAAGTTTTTTAAGTTGGCTGAGAATAACTCCACCGTGCTTATGTGTCCATTCCCAAGCATGCTCTAAAAACTCTTCCCTAGACAAGTCTCCTTTTTTAATACCTTCTGCCCTTAACTTTTGAACAACTTTAGCCTCTGTAGCAATAGATGCATGATCGGTGCCTGGAACCCAACAAGCATTTTTACCAAACATTCTAGCTCTTCTTACCAAAACATCTTGAATAGTATTATTAAGCATGTGGCCCATATGCAATACGCCAGTAACATTGGGAGGAGGAATAACTACAGTATATGATTCTCTATCATCAGGTTCTGAATTAAATAAACCTTGATCGGTCCATATTTTATACCATTTATCTTCTGATTCTGAAGGATCGTATGTTTTTGAAATTTCCATAATTTTAGTTACTGTTACAAAAGTAATTTTACATTCTTAAAACTGTGATATAATGTTGCTTTTTTTTAGCTAATAATCCAATTTTGAAGAATTTGTTTTCCGTAATCTGTCAATATACTTTCAGGATGGAACTGAATACCAGATATTTTAAAGTCTGTGTGTCTAAAAGCCATTGGAAAGTTCTCAAAATCTAAAGCGGTGATTTTTAGTTGTTTTGGAACATTTTTTATTACCCATGAATGGTAATGGCCAATATTTATGTTACTAGGAACATCTTTAAAAAGAAAATCGTGATTTAAAATCTCTAATTGGGTTTGAATACCATGTCTGACCCTTTTTAAATTATGAAGTTCAGCTCCAAAAAACTGTCCAATTGCTTGAAATCCTAGACAAACTCCAAATATATGATTTGATAAATGGTATTTTTCAATACAATAATTTAACTCTTTATTTTCAGAGGGTAATCCAGGGCCAGGGGAAAGTAAGATTTTATGTTCATCTGAAATTAAGTCATGATTGATTTCATCATTTCTGAAAATAGTAATTTCCTTACAAAAAGGTTCTAAATAATGAACTAGATTGTAGGTGAAAGAATCGTAATTATCTATAATTATTAATTTTATCAATATTTAATTATGTAAAAATTTCTTTTGAAATTAGAAAGATAATATTCAATCTTGCATAACTTATTATATTATTTAAATGAATAATTTACTTTTCTACGTAATAATAATTCCAATTTCTAATTTAAATAACTTTTTTTTATACTTATTTTCAGATATTTTATATCTAATAGTTGGTAAATTATTTAAATATAGAAAACCATTAATTACCAAAAATCTCAAAAATTCTTTTCCTAAAAAAAACGAGAATGAAATAAAAAATATCCGAAGATATTTCTACAAGCATTTCTCGGATTTGATTGTAGAGAGTTTAAAGGGATTTACCATTTCAGAAAGACGAATTAATAATAAGATTAAATTAAAAAATACCGAGTTATTGAACGAAATGGCACAAAAGAAAAAAAATATAATTCTAATTGGCGGACATTTTAATAATTGGGAAATGAGTGCCCAAAAAATGCCTTTGGAATGTGAACATGAGCTTTTTGCTATTTATAAACCATTGACTAATAAGTTTTTTGATAAAAAAATGAAAGATTCAAGAGGGAAATTTGGACTCAGAATGATTCCTATGAAAGATACAAAGAAATATTTCCTTGCAGACAATCAAAAACCAAGAGCAATTATTTTTGGTTCTGATCAAAGTCCGTCAAATACAAAAAATGCACTTTGGATTAAATTTCTTCATCAAGACAGTGCATTTTTATTTGGAGCAGAGAAATATGCTAAAGAATTTAATTGGCCCGTTGTTTTCGTAAGTATTCAAAAAATTAAAAGAGGGTCTTATGAAGTATCCTTTCAGTTAATTACAGACCAGCCAAACAAGGAGCCTAAAGGAAAAATAATAGAGGATTTTGCAAAACTTTTAGAAGCTGATATCAACCAAAATCCACCATATTACTTGTGGACTCACAATCGTTGGAAAAAAAGTAAATAGTTAAATAACAGTAATTTATACATTTTTAACCGTTTATAAATGATAATAAACGAATGTTAATCATTTAATTTAATATTTTTTTGAAAATTTGAATTTTAATTTGCAGTGTCGAATAAAAATCGGCCATATTGTTTAACTAAAATCAAATATAAATATGAGAAATCTAAGAAACAAAGTACAATTAATAGGTAATGCAGGAAGCACACCAGTAGTTCAAGAAACAAAGAATGGTAATAAATATGCAAAAATATCTTTGGCTACTAATAACAACTACACCAATAAAGATGGTGAAAAAGTAAAGGAAACACAATGGCATCCTATTGTATTTTGGGGAAAGAAAGCTGAAATTGCAGAAAAATATATCTCAAAAGGACAAGAGGTATTTATAGAAGGCTCTTTAAATTACAGAACTTATGAAAATGAAGAGGGTGAGAAGAAATATGTATTTGAAATAATTTCAAATGACATATTGTTACTAAACAACTAATAAAAAAAATATCTATTGATAATTTTTAAAGAGCCCTTTTGGGCTCTTTTTTTATTTAATGATTTTTTTAACAAAATTATCCCATGAGTAAGATTCGTGCTTTTTAGAAATTGCAGAACTCATCTCAATTTCATTCTTTTCGTTTGAAAAATAATCCAAAATATATTCACTCATTTCTTCCTGATTGGTAGAACTTATATACCCGTCTTTATTATGATCTATTATTTCAGGCAGTCCACCTACGTTGGTTACTAGCATAGGTTTCTTATAATACATAGCTAATTGAGTAACACCACTTTGAGTAGCTGAAGTATAGGGCAAGATTACTAGATTCGAGACTGAAAAAAAATCTGGAACTTGTTTGTTCTCTATAAATTGATTGTAAATTATAATGTTTTTTAAATTTAAATCTCTTATCAAATCTTGATATCTCTCTTCAGAATCGTAAAATTCTCCAGCAATAATTAATTTAATATTCTTTTCTACTATTAGTTTATTTGACATTGCTCTTATTGCTAAGTCTAATCCTTTGTATTTTCTAATTAAGCCAAAAAATAAAATGTATTTACCTTCCTCAAGATTAAGACTTTTAAGTGCAGAAGCTTTTTCGGTAATTTTATTGTAAGTATTGTAAATGGGATGAAAAAGTGATTCAACACTTACTCTATTATTTATTTCCTTGATGTCCTTTTTAACTTTTTCACTTAAGGTAAAATGAGAGTGACATTTATTTAAAAAATAATTAACTAGGATAGTATCACCAAATCTTTTTTCGTGGGCAATAGCATTATCAACAATCCCAAAGACTGGAATTTTATTTCTTTTTAAATATCCCCCAATTATACCTAGACATGGAGCAAAGAAAGGCATCCAGAATCTAATAAAAACTTTAGTTGGATTTTTACGCTTAATATATTTGGCCGTTCTCCACCAAGAGATTGGATTAATTGAATTTATTAATGGGGATATTTTAAAGTTGAAATCTTCCGATTGCTCTACTCTATTTTGAGATTTTCCAGGAAAAAGAAATTTAGGATACTGTAGTGAAAAAGATATTATTTCCACTAAAAAACCTTTTTCTACTAAGGATTTGGCCAATGCTTCGTTAAAATCTGATATCCCGCCTCTTAATGGAGAAGCTGGACCAACTATAATGATTTTAGTCATTAATGTTTAATTTTTCTCTGATTTGGTATAGGTTTCTATTTGGAGAGTTTCTAGACAACATTTCTCCTAAAAAACCAGCAAGAAAAAACTGAACACCAATTATAATTGAGGATAAGGCAACGTAAAACTCTGTTCTGTTGGCAATTAATTTTGCACCCTTATCCAAAAATATTTTATCAATACCAATGTAAATCAAAAAACTAAATCCAATTATGAAAACAAAGATTCCCAGGGTGCCAAATAGGTGCATTGGTCTTTTCCCAAACTTTCCAATAAAAGTAATACTGAATAAATCTAAAAAACCAAAAATAAAACGTTCTAACCCAAATTTAGTTTCTCCAAATTTCCTAGGTTGGTGCTTCACTACTTTTTCTGTAATATTTTGAAAGCCTGCCCATTTTGCAATTAATGGAATATACCTATGCATCTCTCCGTAAACTTCAATATTTTTAACCACATCAGACTTGTAAGCTTTAAGACCACAATTCATATCGTTAAGTTTTATTCCAGATACTTTTCTTGTGACTGCATTGTATAATTTAGTAGGAATTGTTTTAGAAAGTGGATCTTTTCTATCCTTTTTCCAACCAGAAACAATATCAAATCCATCTTTATTAATCATTTCATAAAGACCTGGTATTTCATCTGGAGAGTCCTGTAAATCCGCATCCATTGTAATTACAACATTTCCAATTGAAAGCTCAAAACCAATATTTAAAGCGGCAGATTTTCCGTAATTTCTTCTAAAAGAAACACCTTTTATATTTTTATTTTTGGATTGGAGATTGTTGATTACTTCCCAAGAACTATCCTTACTTCCATCGTCAACAAAAATAAGCTCATACTTTAAATTTGAATTTACAACAACGTTATCTATCCAATCAGAAAGCTCTGGTAATGATTCTGCTTCATTGTAAAGTGGAACTACGATAGATAAATCTAAATTCATACAACAAATATATTGAAGTTTATCAATAGGATTTGTTAATTCTTTTTAATTAAATTTTTTATTTATTAGTATTAATAGAATTATATTGGGCAGCTAATAATTATAATCATCATTTTTTAATTGTAAATCCTAGATGAAAGCACTAATTCTAAAAGAAATAAGATCTTATCTCAGTTCTATTATAGGTTATGCTGCTATTATTGTTTTCTTAATCAGCTCTGGGTTTTTTGTTTGGATACTACCTGGAAATAATAATATAATTGATATGGGAGAATCTAGTTTACAAACATTTTTTTCACAAGCACCTGGGATTTTAATGTTTTTATTCCCCGCATTTACCATGCGATGTTTTGCAGAAGAGACTAAAACCGGAACATTAGAACTATTAATAACCCAGCCAATATCAATTTTTAAAATTATTCTTTCCAAATATCTAGCTGCTAGTTTTCTTGCAGTTTTAACAATACTACCTACTTTGATATATTATATAAGCGTCTATCAGATGGGAGAAATTGCAGGTAACATTGACCACCCCTCTACAATTGGTGGTTACCTAGGTCTTTTATTACTAAGTATTACCTATGTAGCAATTGGAATTTTAGCATCTAGTCTGTCGAAAAATCAGGTAATTGGTTTTTTACTAGGGCTATTCTTCAATTTTATAATCTATGTTGGTTTTTCCTATTTAGCAGTATTTGTTGGTGATCCTTTAGATTATTATTTAATGAATTTAAGCATGCTAGATCATTTCAATGCTTTACAGAGAGGGATTATCGATTCTAGAGATATTGCATATTTTTTATCAGTTATATTTTTAACTCTCTATCTTACAAAAATGGTATTGAAGAAAAAGTAAATGAAAAGGGTTTATTCAAAATATAAGAACATTTTAAATCTAGTATTAGTCATCACATCAATAGCTATTTTCAATATAGTAGCCAATCAAATATTTTTTAGAATAGATTTATCTTCTGATCAAGTCCACTCATTATCTCCAAAAACAAAAGATCTTCTGGTAAATCTTAAGGACATAATTAGTGCAGATGTTTATCTTGATGGAGATTTTCCTGCAGAAATTGAGAAACTTAAAAAAGCCCTTTCAGAAAAGTTAGATGAATTTAAAGCTTTTGGTGGAGAAAATTTCAAAGTTAATTTCATAAATCTTGATGAGGATCCTGAACTAGCAAAAGAATTCAAAAATCAGGTTTTTAATGATGGATTAGATTATAGTGACATATTAATTTCAAGAGATAGCAAACAAGAAGTTGTTAGAATCTGGCCGGGAATTATTTTAAGAATGGGAGATCAATTTAAAGCTGTTCAACTTTTACAAAAAGGAAAATTTCCAATTTCTCAAGTTATTATCAATCATTTCAACGACCAACTGGAGTACAACTTAATTCTTGGAATAAATAACCTTTTAAAACCTGCTACTAAAAAAATTAAGTTTTTAAGAGGACATGGTGAACTTGACAATGCAGATGCGTGGATAATTAGAGACCAACTTATAAAAAATTACGATGTTGACACCTTAAGAATCAAACAATTAAAAGTAAAATATTACAATGAAACTATTGAAATATCTAATAATAAATACGATTCTTTAATTAGAAATAAAATTGATTCTATTTACATTTCTGAAAGAGCCATACCAGTTTTTGATGAATTTGGTAATCCAAATAAAAATGCAAGAAGATATATTACTAAAACTTTCCAGAATAAAGAAATATCTAAATACATGAAAGATATTTCAAAAATTAGCGAAGACCTAGATATCTTAGAAGAAACCGACCTATTAATAATAGCCAAGCCAAAAACCTCTTTTTCAGAGAAAGAATTATTCATAATTGACCAATACATTATGAATGGAGGGAAAATAATTTGGATGGTAGATATGTTGGAGGTAAATGAATCTGAATTAGCAGATACAAATATAACTTATGCTAGGCCTTTAAAACACCAATTACAGCAGTTTCTTTTTAAATATGGTGCAAGGTTTAATGTAAATATGGTAAATGATGTGAGATGCTCTCCAGTAATTAGAGAAGATGGATTGGGGAAAATTCCAAATTGGTATTTTTATCCATTATTATATTTAGACAAACCATCCATATATTTAAATAATGTTGGACCAATAAAAACAAGGTATGTTTGTTCAATTGATACTGTTGGAGTTGATAATATTAAAAAGACTGCATTATTAAAGTCATCTCCTGAATATAAAATATTGAGACAAACATCAGTTAATTATCAAAATTTATACAATTACAATCCAAGAAATTTTGATATTGAATTAAAAAATGAAATTCCAGTTTCAGCATGGTTGTTTGAAGGAGTTTTTAAATCAAATTATGAAAACAGGGCTGTAAGTAAAGATTTTAAAAAATTTATTTCCGATCCAGTTGTTAATTTCAAATCAAAAAGTAAGGAAACTAAAATGATTTTTATTGGGGACGGAGATTTGATAAGGAATGATTTTATAAAAGCGGACAATCAAATTAAGCCTGTTCTGCTTTCCTTTGAAAGTGCAGACTATGGAACACCTGAATTTTTTCCTAGATATGGCAATGAAGTATTCTTTCTTAACATTATAGATGAATTATTAGATAGGAGCGAACTTATTCCTTTAAGATCGAAAATGAATATGCCAAGACTTCTTAAAAAGGAAATTTTTGGACAAAGAAATTTTTGGCAACTTATTAATATTTTGATTCCTTTAATAGTAGTAATTGTTATTGGACTAATTAATCAATATAGGAGAAAAAAGAAATATGCATAAGAACGTTTTTAAAGTAACCTTTTATAGTTTATTAATTTCTAGTCTATTTAGTTGCAATAATAAAAACAGCTATTACGATCTTAAAGATTTTGCAATTAAGGATACCTCGAAGATTATTAAGTTTAAAATTTCAGATACTGAAGATAACAGCATTGTAATTTCAAGAAATGTCAATTCCAATAAATGGATAATTGAAGGTTCTAAATACACTGCAAATAAATCAAGCGTTAATTTATTAATGGAAACATTTTATAGAATTAGAGTAAAACAAGATGTACCTAAAACTGCTTTTAATACGGTGATTAATCGTCTTTCTGTTAGACATAAGAAAGTAGAAGTATTTTTCGAAAATGAAAAGCCATTCAAAACATGGTTTATTGGCTCTCCTACACAAGATCATTTAGGGACCTACATGTTACTTCAGAACGGAGATGAAAAAAGTTCGAAACCTTACATTACCTACAAACCTGGAATGTATGGATCGCTAGATGTTAGATTTTTTACAGATTGGAAAGGATGGAGATCTCCTCGAGTATTTAATTATCCAAATCCTAAGAGCATTAAAAATATTTCTGTGAAGTTCTCTAAAAAACCTAAAGAAAGTTATACAATATCTAACAAAGATAATACCATTAAATTATTTGACTTAGACAACAAAGAATTAAAAAACTATGATACTATACAGGTAAAGCATTATTTATCTCACTTTGAAAATGTTAGTTACAATAAAATCATGTTTGAAAAACAAAATATCATGGACTCTATTTTTAAAAGTGAGCCACATTATTATTTTGAGTTAACAGATTCTTCCAATAAAGTTACTAAAGTTGAATTTTGGAAAATCAAAGACATAGATTCTCCAACAGGATGGGATGCAGAACATGGATATATTCGGGTAAATAAAAACAATGAGCTTTTAAGAGCCCAATATTTCAACTGGGAAATTTTATTTAAACCCCTTAGTTTTTATACTAGGAGATATTATTAATTAGGTGTTAATAAATAAGGTTAATACTAATAGCATATTATTAATACTATTCTGATATTTATAGCATTAATCTATTTATTATGAAGTTTATAGTTTCAAGCCAAGTATTATTAAAACAATTACAATCCATTGGTGGCGTTCTTAATAGTTCTAATACCCTTCCAATTTTAGATAACTTTTTATTCGAAATTCAAGATCAGAAACTCACCATATCATGTTCAGATTTAGAGTCCACAATGACATCTACAATTTCTATTGATGCAAAAAGTGAAGGGAATATTGCTATTCCAGCAAAAATGTTGTTAGATATTTTAAAAACATTTCCTAACCATCCTCTAACCTTCTCTATTGATGACAAAATGGGCGTAGAAATTTCTTCTGATTATGGAAAATATAAATTAAGTGGTTATTCTGGTATGGAATTTCCTAAATCACCAGTAATTGAAGCACCTTCAACTGTTACTATTAGCAGTCATATTTTTCAAAGAGCTATAGAAAAAACAATTTTTGCATCTGGAAATGATGATTTAAGACCGGTAATGAGTGGTATTTTTGTTCAATTATCCGAATCTGAATTAACATTTGTTGCTACAGATGCTCATAAATTAGTTAGATATACTAGAAATGATGTTAAATCTTCTGCTGCAGCATCATTTATTGTACCAAAAAAACCAATGAATTTACTGAAAGGGTTGCTTCAAAATTTTGAAGGTGAGGTAACAATTAAATACAATGAATCTAATGCTAGTATTGCATTCAATGATATTTTACTTACATGTAGATTAGTTGATGGAAAATATCCAAACTACGATGCTGTTATACCAAAAGAAAACCCAAACAGATTGACTGTAGATAAAAATGCTTTTTTTCAATCAATTAAACGAGTAAGTATTTTCGCTAACAAAACGACTCATCAGGTAAGATTAAAAATTAATGGAAGTGAATTAAATATTAGTGCTGAAGACGTTGACTTCTCCAACGAAGCTAATGAAAGATTAACATGTTCTTATCAAGGAGAATCTATAGAAATTGGTTTTAATTCAAGATTCCTAAACGAAATGCTTCAAAATATTGATTCTGACAATGTTATTTTTGAACTTAGCGCACCCAATAGAGCTGGTATTTTAATACCTGATAATAGTGAAGATGGGGAGGACATTTTAATGTTAGTAATGCCTGTTATGCTTAATTCTTAAGCCAACTTATAATTCTTTAAAGTATCAATAATGATTTTTAAACAGTCATCTAGCTGACTTTTAGAAATTGTTAATGGCGGAGCAAACCTTATAATATTTCCATGCGTAGGCTTAGCTAATAGTCCATTATTCTTCATTTCAAGACATATATTCCAAGCAGTTTTGCTTTCTTCTGTATCATTAATTACAATGGCATTAAGAAGTCCTTTTCCTCTTACCAATTTAACTAATGGAGAATCTTTAATAAACTTATTTAATTCTGCTCTAAAGTATTCTCCTAAATTATAAGCATTTTCTGCAAGATTTTCTTCAATAATAACTTCTAAAGCTGCTTTTGCAACTGCACACGCCAATGGATTACCTCCAAAAGTAGAACCATGTTCTCCAGGCTTTATACACATCATTACCTCATTATTTGCCAAAACTGCAGAAACAGGAAATACACCACCAGAAAGTGCTTTTCCGAGAATAAGTATATCTGGCTTGGCATTTTCATAATCTGATGCCAATAATTTACCAGTTCTTCCAATACCAGTTTGAACTTCATCTGCAATAAAAAGTACATTGTACTTATCACATAAGCGTCTAACTCCTTCTAAATAGCCTTCGTCAGGAACTACAACACCAGCTTCGCCCTGAATAGGTTCGACCATAAAAGCTGCAACATTAAAATCTTTTAGTTCTTTTTCCAATGCCTCTAAATTGTTGTAAGGAATTAAATCGTATCCAGGCATGTAGGGACCAAAATCTTTGAAAGAAAGAGGATCGTCCGAAGATGAAATTGCTGCTAATGTTCTACCCCAAAAATTGCCTTTAGCAAAAATTATACGAGCTTTATTTTCTGGAATTCCTTTTTTTAAATAGCCCCATTTTCTAGCCAACTTATTGGCAGTTTCTCCTCCTTCTACACCTGTATTCATGGGTAAAACTTTGTCATAATGAAACAATTCACAAATGAATTTTTCGTAAGGTCCAAGGGCAGAATTGTAAAATGCTCTACTTGTTAAGGTTAATTTCTTAGACTGGTTAATTAATGCATTAATGATTTTGGGATGACAGTGGCCTTGATTAACAGCAGAATAAGCACTTAAAAAATCAAAATATTTTTTTCCTTCACAATCCCAAACATGTACCCCTTCTCCCCTTTCCAATACTACAGGAAGTGGATGATAATTATGTGCACCAAAATCATTCTCAAGTTGCATTAATGAAGTAGAATCTGTCATATTATTATTTTTGACAAATATAATAATTCGTTTCTTGAAGAGAATTAATTTTTTAAATAAGTGATTTTTAAAGTATAATTAATTTTCTTTGCATTATGTCTATACCAAAGTCCATTAATTCATCTAGAAAAAAAATCATTTCTTCTACTGGAAAAGCATTAAAAGATTTTGCAATGATTGAACATGGAGATAAAATAATGGTTTGTATTTCTGGTGGTAAAGACAGCTATACCATGCTAGAAATGTTCATACATTTTCAGAAATATGGTGATATAGATTTTGATTTTATTGTTGTCAACATGGATCAAAAGCAACCTGGTTTCCCTACAGAAATGTTGCCAAAATATTTATCCAACCTTAAAGTCAATTTTAAAATTATTGAAAAAGATACTTACAGTATTGTTAAAGATAAAATTCCAGAGGGAAAAACAATGTGTAGTTTGTGTTCCAGATTAAGAAGAGGAACACTATATGATGAAGCAAGAGAACTTAATTGTAATAAAATTGCTTTAGGTCACCATATGGACGATATTATTGAAACCTACTTTTTAAATTTGTTTTTTAGTGGTAAAATGGAGGCAATGCCTCCAAAGTATTTGATAGATAAAAGAGATTTAATTGTAATAAGACCACTGGCTTACTGTAAAGAGGAAGAAATTCAAGAATTTTCTGAATTAGCAAAACATCCTATAATTCCTTGTAACTTATGTGGTTCGCAAACTAATCTTCAAAGGAAGAAGATAAAAGCACTAATCAAAGAATGGGAGCTTACTTACCCAAATAGAAAAGCAATAATATTTAGAGCTTTACAAAACATCTCACCTTCACATATGTTAGATAGAAATATCTTCAATTTTGAAGATCTTCAAGCAGTGGAAGATTCCAGCTTATTTGTTTGAAAAAGAATTTAATTGTTTAATAACAGTAATATTATTAGAAGTTCCAGCAAAATGGTACTTTGAATTAGAGTAATTAATCATAAGACTTTTCACTTTAAAACCAACTCCCCAAGAAATTCCTGTTGTTCCTGGTCTAGATTCTGGTTGAAGATTGTTTCTTGATAAAAAATCATAGCCGAATCTCACATTGAAATTCTTTGAAAATAAAAATTCTGTTCCAATTACAATATGATTGAAAAAGTTAGAGAACAATTGATTAATTTGAATTGTACTTTGAGTAGTTGTTTGTGGATTTGTTGAAAAACTCCATCTATTTAAATGATGATAGGATAAATGAAATCTTATCGGAGCATGTTTTAATTTGGTATTTATTCCTAAAACAGAATTAAATGGTAATTTATTTTTGGGATTAGATTCTTGATAGCTTTTAATAGAAGTTCCGATATTACTCAATAATAAATACCCACCTAACTGCTTTTGCTCATCAAAATAAGTTATACTAACATCTGAGCCAATAGCAAATGATTTGTATTGTTCAAAAACAGAACCAAGAAATTTTAAATTAAAGCCAATTTGAATAATATCATTTAACTTTTTAGAATGACTTAATTGAAATATCCAATCGCTAGCTGTAAATGAATTTCCCAAAGAATTTCCTGATGGGGTGAAATATTCAAAATCTCCGTAGTTATTATAAAACAAAGAGGCAGAAAAAACACCTTTTTCTTTTAATTTAAAATTGTAATTAACCATCCCAAAATCAGAATCTGCAAAATGATTGTTATAATTAATCACTAACTGCTTATCGTGAGAAGAAAGAAGATTTGATGGAAGAAATATAGCTGTTGATGCATCTTCCGAGTCAAAAACCCCTATTGGGTATCCTCCAAGTGAAGAATTTCTAGACGTACAATTGTTGTTAAGAATAGAATAGGATGTAACTGCTTGTTGAGAAAAGCAAAAACTTACCGTTAAAATTAAAATAATCAAAACTCTTAATCTAAACATAAAACAACAACGATTTAAATAGAACTTTATTATTTAGACATTAAATCTAAAATGCATTACATCTCCGTCATTTACCACATATTCTTTTCCTTGAATCATTAACTTACCTGCTTCTTTGACAGAACTTTCAGAACCATACTCGACAAAATCACTAAACTTAATTACTTCAGCTTTAATAAACCCCTTTTCAAAATCTGTATGAATTACACCTGCAGCTTGAGGGGCAGTCATGCCTTTTTTAATGGTCCATGCCCTTACTTCTTTTTCTCCTGCAGTAAAGTAAGTCTGCAAGTTTAATAAAGAATATGCGTTTTTTATAAGCTTACTTACCCCAGCTTCTTCAAGCCCTAGATCGTCTAAAAACATTTTTCTCTCCTCAAAATTATCTAGCTCAGCTATGTCTGACTCAATTCCTGCTCCCAAAACTAATATTTCAGCATTTTCATTGGCAACTAATTCTTTAACATTATCTACATGCAGATTTCCATTAATTACAGAACTTTCATCCACATTACAAACATAAATAACTGGTTTTGCTGTTATAAGTTGTAATTCATCTAAAAACTTAAATAAACCTTCATCTATATCCAAAGATCTGATTGAATTCCCAGAAACAAGATGATCTCTTGCCTGCGTGTAGACTTTATAAATTTTCTCAGATTCCTTATCACCAGATTTAGC
>CALKFX010000071.1 GCA_938084875.1 uncultured Flavobacteriales bacterium
TCTAAAGATTTTATCCCAAATGATCCAAAAGCAATTTGGTGTCCTCTTTGAGCATTACCCTTGATTTTACCCTTTTGTTGCTTTCTATGTTTCGTCTTCTTAGGTTGTAACATAATATTCTAATTATCTTTTTCTTTTATCATTGTTTGATTTTCTACTGCTCATTCCAAAATTGGGAGATAAATCTCTTTTTCCGTAAACTTCACCCTTACAAATCCAAACCTTTATACCAATTAAACCATAAGTTGTTAAAGCCTCTGAGAGAGCATAATCCACATCAGCTCTAAGTGTATGAAGAGGAATTCTTCCGTCTTTATACATCTCACTTCTTGCCATTTCTGCACCATTTAACCTTCCAGAAATTTTAACTTTAATTCCTTCAGCACCCATTCTCATAGTAGAAGCAATAGACATTTTTATAGCTCTTCTAAAGGAAATTCTTGCCTCAATTTGCCTAGCTATACTGTCTGCTACTAATTTTGCATCTAGTTCAGGTCTCTTTATTTCAAAAATATTAATCTGTACCTCTTTTGAGGTTAGTTTTTTTAATTCTTCCTTAAGCTTATCAACTTCAGATCCTGCTTTTCCAATAATTACTCCTGGCCTTGCAGTATTAATAGTTATTGTAATTAACTTTAAAGTTCGCTCAATGATAATTTTAGAAATACTGGCTTTCTGCAGTCTTACATTCAAGTAATTTCTAATTTTCTCATCTTCTACCAACTTAGCAGAATAATCTTTTCCTCCATACCAGTTGGAATCCCAACCTTTAATGAAACCTAATCTATTACCTATAGGGTTTGTTTTTTGTCCCATGCTTTATATTTAAGCTTTATCAATTATTAATGTAACATGATTAGATCTCTTTCTAATCCTATGCGCTCTTCCCTGAGGTGCAGCTTGAATTCTTTTTAACATTCTAGCACTATCTACATTGATACTTTTAACAATCAAATTCGCAGATGTTGCATCTTCTCCATCGTTCTTTTGTTCCCAGTTATTAATTGCCGACAAAAGAAGCTTTTCTAAATTTCTAGAAGCATGCTTTGGGCTAAATTTTAGAATATTTAAAGCCTTATAGACATCTTCACCACGAACTAAATCAGCAACTAATCTCATTTTTCTAGGAGATGTAGGACAACTGTTTAGCTTTGCTAAAGCTTGTGTTTTTCTCGACTCTTTTATTTTTTCTGAACTATTTCTTTTTCTTGCACCCATATCTAAGTTTTTGGAACTTTAATTATTTTCTCTTCCCTCCGTGACCTCTAAAGTTTCTTGTTGGAGCAAATTCTCCTAATTTGTGACCAACCATATTTTCTGTTACAAATACTGGAATAAATTTCATTCCATTGTAAACTGCAATAGTTAGATTAACAAAATCTGGAGTAATTGTTGAAGCTCTCGACCATGTTTTGATAACAGTTTTCTTAGAAGACTCTTTAGCTTCTTCAACTCTTTTCATTAATTTATAATGAACAAATGGCGGTTTTTTTAATGATCTAGACATTATTTATTTCTTTTTTCTATCAATGATAAATCTATTAGAAGATTTAGTTTTACTTCTTGTTTTGTATCCTTTCGCTGGAAGTCCTTTTCTTGATCTTGGATGTCCTCCAGATGATTTTCCTTCACCACCTCCCATTGGATGGTCAACAGGATTCATTACTACACCTCTAACCCTAGGGCGTCTTCCTAACCATCTTTTTCTTCCTGCTTTACCAGAAACTTGAAGACTGTTTTCAGAATTTGATACTGAACCAATTGTAGCAATGCATGTAATTAAAACCATTCTTATTTCTCCAGATGGCAACTTAATAATTGCATATTTTCCATCTCTAGCATTTAACTGAGCAAAAGAACCTGCACTTCTTGCAATGGCTCCACCTTTACCTGGTGTCATTTCAATATTATGTATAATTGTACCTAATGGAATATCTTTTAGAAACATAGCATTACCCAGTTCTGGAGATGCTTTAGAACCAGATAAAACAGTTTGCCCAACCTTTAACCCATCAGGAGCTAGGATATATCTTTTCTCACCATCCGCATAAAATAATAACGCAATTCTTGCAGAACGATTTGGATCATATTCTATAGAATGAACTTTTGCAGGTATATCGTATTTATTTCTTTTAAAATCGATAATTCTGTACTTTCTTTTGTGGCCACCACCAATATATCTCATGGTCATTTTACCAGAGTTATTTCTTCCACCACTTTTGCTAGAACCTTTAGTTAAAGCCTTTTCTGGTTTACTAGCTGTTACTTCACTGTAATCACTGACAACTTTGTGTCTTTGCCCTGGTGAAGTCGGTTTAAATTTTTTCAAGCTCATTTTAGTTCTTTTCTAATCTTTAAATATTTTCATATAAATCAATGGTATCTCCTTCATGAAGAGTAACAATAGCTTTTTTAAACAATCTTGTTCTCTGGAAAGAAACACCTTGGTTTGTATATTTCATTTTTCTTTTACCACCACCCTGCTTCATAGTGTTAACTGCTTTTACACTTACACCATAAGCGCTTTCAACAGCATTTTTAATCTGGATTTTATTAGCGTCTGTTTTAACTTCGAAACCGTAACGATTAAGCTTCTCACCTAAGTCGGCCATTTTTTCTGTTAATATGGGTTTAATAATAATATTTTCCATAATTATACCTTAAATAGTTTTTCAATTTGAACAAAAGCATTTTCTGAAATAATCAGCTTGTGCGAATAAAGAATATCGTAAGTATTAAGTTTATCAGCAGTTATGACTTTAGCATTTTTTAAATTTCTGGAAGACAAGAAAGTATTTTGATCTTTCTCACTTGTAACGAAAAGAGATTTATCACCATCTATTTTTAAGTTTTTAAGAACTGAAACAAAATCTTTTGTTTTTGGTGTTTTAAAAGATAAATCGTCTAAAACGAGTATACTATCTTCTTTAGCCTTATAAGTAAGTGCTGACTTTCTCGCAAGAACCTTCAATTTTTTATTAAGTTTGAAGCTATACGATTTTGGTCTTGGACCAAAGACACGACCACCACCTCTAAAAAGAGGGTTTTT
>CALKFX010000072.1 GCA_938084875.1 uncultured Flavobacteriales bacterium
TCGTATAGACCAAAAAATACTTGAAATACTTCAAGAAAATGCAGTTTCTACAGCAAAAGAAATTGCTTCGAAATTATCTTTGTCAACAACACCTATTTATAAAAGAATAAAAAAATTAGAAAAGAATGGTATAATAAAAAAATACGTTGCTTTACTGGATGCTAATTTGATTGGGAAATCAATTTTAGTTTTTATCAATATAACCATTAAAAACCATCATTTTGAGAAAAGATTTGAATTCATAAAACATATGCAAAAACTAAAATCAGTATTAGAGTTTTACCATACTTCTGGAAGTTTTGATTTCCTTGTTAAAGTTAGGTTTTCAAACATTCATGAATTTAGAGATTTTCTTGTTAACGAGCTTTCAGCAATTCAAAATATTAGTGATATTGAGAGCCAAATAGTTTTAGAAGAAATTAAATATTCAACAAAATTAAATCTCAAGTAAGAAATTTGAATTTATGAGGATAGATTTGTTCAATAGTTCCAATGTAATTATTGTGGTCTAATCCAAACGCATTATTGGTTATTTGATGAAGACTAGCTAAATTTTCACCAAACCTTTTCCTCCGTGATTTCTTGTGCAGGCCTTACTCTCTCCAGTAACCTTGTTGTAAAGAATAATATAAGATGCACTTGAACCTCCATCTGTGGAAATAGCACCCCAAACGTGACTTTCTGGAGTTCCTTCGTGAACTACAGTTGGTGCAGTATTAGTACTTGATATTAGAGCTACAAAACCAAATATTGCAAATGCTCCTATTATTGAATTTTTAATTGTGTCTTTCATAATTTTAAATTTTAGTGAACTATGAATAAAATAAAATCCCTAATTTTAGCTTAATAAGTCGCAAGTCTCAACGTGCCTAAAGTCTAAAAAAGTAATAGTTAAACACCCAAAAAATAGGTAATTAGGGGTATTTTAGGGATATTCCCAACCCTGTTCTGACATTAGACTAGGGTAGAAAAAAGGGCTAACCTACTCTATTTGAATAAGTTAACCCTTAGTGACCTCGACAGGATTCAAACCTGTAACCGCCTGAGCCGTAATCAGGTATTCTATTCAGTTGAACTACGAGGCCAATGATCTACAAATGTAGAGTTATTTAATCAAGAGTTCAAAACATAATCGTACAACATATTGTCGTAAATATTAATTTTTTTGATATGCTTTTTTAAAGACATTGGAATATCTCTATACTTGTAGTTAACCTCTATTTTTTTATTCAACACATACTTATCTACCTTATCCAAATCCAATTCTAGTAAATTATAGATGTCATTCATTTTTTTGGTTTTATGAATGCCAACAACCAGTTTTTTTTCGTCTATCAATTTCTTAATTCTATTCAAATCCAAATTATTTACTTCATAGGAAGAACATATATCGTAACCAAGAAGAAATTTAGTTTGCATATTGGTATACTTATTACAAAAATCTACAAGACTCATTTTTAAAAAATGATTGAAATGATAATAAGCAGAAATTGTAGTATTTGTTGGATTTCTTAAAAGAGTAAACATTTTTTTCTCTTCCTTAAAAATATCAAGCTCAGAAATATTATTAGGAGGGAATTTAAACTTATGATATATAGCAATTTTCTTGTTCATGTGTTGGTTGTAAATCACATTGAACTTAAAACTTATTCCACCTGTTTTTGGAATATGAATAAAAAGATAATCTATCCCATCTTTTCTTTTAAGTAAAGATTTTAAACCCAGTTTTTTGTACCATTTCTTACCATCTAAATATTTAATATCTAGTTTGTGACACCAGTTATCTTGACACCTTTTAAGTAATTCAGTATTTGATTTTTCATTTACTATAATAGGTTTATTACTATTCTCTTTATACAATATAAAATCTGTCTTCATATATAGTAAATGTACTATTTTTTAATATTATTAAGTTCAGATATTTGAATACAATAAACTTTCTTTTTAGATAAAAAAAACTGAGAATTCATCTGTATTTAAAGTTGAACAACATTATATATTATTTAATATCTATATTTCATTAGAAGGGATATCTAAAATTATATATTTGCCGCTTGAAAAATTTTAAGTAGCTACAATGAAAAAACTTTTTATCAACTTTTCCTTAAATCCAAAAAAAGATATTCTCTCCGGACTTACTGTAGCACTGGCATTGGTTCCCGAAGCAGTTGCCTTTGCATTTGTAGCTGGAATAGATCCTCTAGTCGGACTTTATGGAGCTTTTATAATGGGTTTAATTACAGCTTTATTTGGCGGGAGACCAGGAATGATTTCTGGTGCAACTGGTGCAATGGCGGTGGTAATGGTTCACATGATTCAAAAAGGAAATCAAGTTGGCTTAACCCTAGAAAATCCAATAGATAATCTAGGACTACAGTGGTTATTTATTACACTTTTATTGGTGGGAGCTATTCAAATAGCCGCCGGTATATTTAAACTTGGTAAATTCGTAAGACTTATTCCCCACTCTGTTATGATGGGCTTTGTAAACGGACTTGCCATAGTTATATTCTTATCTCAGTTAAATCTTTTTAAACAAAACAAAAACGGAATTTCTTCCTGGATGAATGGTTCTGATCTTTTAATTATGACAAGTTTAGTAGGATTAACCATGCTCATTATGTATTTACTACCAAAACTCACCAAAAAGATACCAGCGGCTCTTTTAGCTATTATAATAGTAGCTAGTATAACCATACTAGCGAAGCTCGAAGTAAGTACCGTAGGGAGTTTTATTATGGATGGTGGAGGAAAAGGTCTAGAAGGTTCTTTACCCAGCTTTCAATTTCAAATATTTGATTTGATTCATACCATGTCAAACTATTGGAGCTTAATACTTTCTACTGCATTTCTATTAGCTGCAGTAGGGCTAATAGAATCTTTAATGACTCTTAATTTAATTGACGAGCTAACAGAGTCTAGAGGAAGTGGAAATAGAGAATGTCTAGCCCAAGGAAGTGCAAATATCCTAAACGGTTTATTCGGAGGAATGGGCGGATGTGCTATGATTGGTCAATCTATTATCAATGTCAATTCTGGAGGTAGAGGAAGATTATCTGGATTCATAGCAGCAATAGCTTTACTATGCTTTGTGCTTTTTGGTGCTCCACTAATTGAGAAGATTCCAATAGCAGCACTTGTAGGAGTTATGTTCATGGTAGTAATAGGAACATTTGCATGGAGTAGTTTTAGAATTATTAGAAAAATACCAGTTTCAGATGCCATAGTTCTAATTACAGTTTCGGCCATTACAGTTTGGCAAGATCTTGCAATTGCGGTTATTGTAGGAGTCATAATTTCTGCATTAGTATTTGCATGGAAAAATGCCATAATGATTCGTGCTAGAAAAAGAGTCAAATCTAACGGTACAAAAGTTTATGAAATTTGGGGGCCATTGTTCTTTGGCTCTGTACAAAATTTTAACTCAAAATTTAATTTGAAAACAGATCCAGAAAATGTAGAAATTGATTTTATAGAATCTAAAGTAAGTGACCATTCTGGAATAGAAGCTATAAGTAACCTAGCTAAAAAATACTTAAAAGCAAAGAAAAATCTGAAACTAACCCATCTAAGTCCGGAATGTATTACTTTACTTTTAAAAGCAGATCCTAAATTAAAAAAGATAATAAAGACATCAATAGATGACCCTCGATATCACGTTGTTACAGATTTAATGGATAGTGAGGTCTAAATTAGTTTAGTGAATTTGGGCACTTAACCCATTCTCATTTAAAGCATTGCAAATTGGTTTAAGTTCTTCATAGGAACCTTTTTTAACCAAACATTTTCCATTGTTATGTACAATCCAAGCACATTGTTCAGCTTGAACGACATCATGGTCGCAGTATTTGCATAAGGAATCAATTACATGATCAAAAGTATTAACCTCATCATTGTAAAGCAAAATAGATTTTTGAGAGTTTAATAACTCTAGTGTTTCTACAACTTCTTGGTACTGGTTACCATTGCTCATATCTCAAAATTAGTAAATTTTAGAAATTATTTGAAACTGTTTAAAGTTTCTTCAATTTTGGTTAAAACTCCATCTTTAAATACTATAATTTTAGAGTTTTTTAAATTTTCAGACTTACAAGCATTTAAATCAGTTGTTACAGATTCATAATTATCTCTACTTTTTGAATAATAAGTTGTTACTCCATTGGTTTCAATTCCTTTTATTTCTAAATTATTCAATTTGTTAAACTTAGACTGAAGCTCTTCTGATAGGTCATTATACACTCCTATTTCTACCTTATATTCGTAATTAAAAATAAAATCGTCACGTGTAGTCTTAACTATCTTAGAATTTGAAAATACTTCAGAGCTAATTGAATTAAGAGCAATTTGTGCATCAGTCAAGGAATTGTATTTT
>CALKFX010000073.1 GCA_938084875.1 uncultured Flavobacteriales bacterium
TTTTTAAAGAGTCAAAACTTTGCTTAATCGCAAACTTTAGTCTGTACTCAGTTCCAACTTCTGTTCTTAAAGAAAATTGATTGTGAAGTTTTAATTCATGATTTATCCAAGTGCCAAAATAGCCAGTTTGAACGGATAAAATAGATTTCTCTACACTAACTTTTTCTGAAGATTTTTTTTGAGAAAATGATATAAAATAAATTAGGTAAAATATTATTAATAAAGTAAATTTTTTCATAATCTAAACTATTCAATAACCATGCCGTTTGTCTATATTTTTAAGGAAATCCCAATATTTAAACCTAAAACATGGTATTTATGATCTACATCTGATTTTAGAATGGAGTTAGTTAAGTTAAACCAATATTTAGGTTCAATAAACATTTCTATATTTTTAAATTGATATCCTAAAGAAGCAGTAGTTACAATATTATAAATAGTCTTCTTTGCTTTAAAACTGTGAAGTCCTTGAATATTAGAATTGTAATACATTCCATTACTATTATTAATTCTAAATCCTACAGCACCACCTGCTCTCAATCCAATACTTATATTCTTTATTTTAGATTGATAACCTATCATAAATGGAATATTTAAGTAAGTATATCTGTTTTGTACATTATAATTATTTATGGATTGTTCTTCATAGCTCTCATTAAGCCAATATGATGTATCCATCATTAAAGAATAAATTGCAGTATCCATTTGATTGGTATTGAAATCGTAATAAGGAACATGAAATGTTCCAATACTACAAACAGTGTCAATAAAATTAGAGTCATGTACCATATAGTTTTCATGAACATCATTGTAATCTATTTTTTCACCAAGACTAGCAGTATTAATTCCAGTAGATAAAGAGAATTTTTTATTAAAATTGTAATTAACTCTTAGGTCTAATGGTAATGAAATAATACATTCTTCTAATGTTTGAGAATACTGAGGATTAGGCGCCATACCTTGGCTAGGATCTAAAATTGATTTTTTTTTCATTATATAATTAGTTCCTAAAGAAAATGAGATACTGAATTTTTTTTCAACTTTCATAGAATCATATAATTCTACCATTTCATTTTGAAGTGAATCAGGTGCTTTCTGAATAGAATCTTTAATAATAGAGTCTAAAAGATTCTGTGAAAGTGCATCTGTGATAGAATCTTTAAATAAGAAAACTGAATTTTCTAACGTATCATTTATCTCTTTTAAAGAACTATCATTTATTGCATTAAAACCATCTTTAGAATCTATTATCAATGGATTTATAAATTTATTGTACATGGAGTCTGTTACAATATCTTTAATTATATCTTTTTCTGTTGTTAAAATGAAATTACTTTTTGGATTATTTAATGCTAATTCAGCTAGTTTGTCCTTGCTATTTTCCAAATTATTATCTTTTACTAATAAGTTTGTATTTTCAGTTACAACAGAAATTTTTGATGTTGGAATATCTAACGAAGTGCTACTTTTAGAGACTGTATTTAAAACTTCTTTTTTGGATGAGGTTTCTAAATTTTTTTTAGTTTTTGAATTGCTATTTTTTGGTTGATTAATTTTTGAATTTTCTTGATTTGTTGAAATAATATTAGATCTTTTGACATCATTAGCTTTTGTTTTACTAGCTCCAAGATCCTCATTATTGATATTTAGATTATCTGCACTTATTTCCTTTTTAATAGATTTAACTATTGTCTCATTTTCGTAATAATTAATATAAAGTAAGCTAGATATTAATAACAACAAAGCAGCTGCTGCACCATACCAATATTTCGAATTAAATCTTTTAAGTTGATCTAATTGCTGCTCAAGATTACTTAAATGCTTGTCGTCCAGAGAGAACTCTCTTTTATTTAGTTTGCTTTTAAAAAACTCATCAATATTTTTTGGATTGTTAAATTTATCCAACTGATTTTCAAAATCTTTCAAATGTTGGTCATCCATTTTGAAGTCCCTATTTTCAAGCTTATTCTTAAAAAAATCGTCAATATTTCTATCGCTATTTTTCAACTAAATTTTGTTTTTTTAATATTTGTTCTTTCAATTTCTTTCTTGCTTCTTTAACATGCCATTTGGACGTATTAGTAGAAATTTCTAATTGTTCTGCTATTTCTTTATGAGAATAACCATCTATAGCAAAAAGGTTAAAAACTAACTTGGTAGCTTTTGGAAGTTTTAAAATCATATTGTTTAACTCTTCTGCTCTTATTTCTAAATCATAATCATTTATAGTGTAATTCTCATTAGTAGATATTTCATCACTGTATTCAATAAAATTATGTTTTGAATTTTTTCTAAAATCATCTATTGCAGTATTAATGGCAATTCTTCTTATCCAAGCATTAAATGGGATACTAGGTTTGTAAGTTTCTATATTGGTTAGCACTTTTAAAAATGAGTTTATAGATAATGATTTTGCATCTTCTTTGTTTTTTTTATATCTGTAGGCTACGCTCATTAGAATGCCAAAACATTTTTTATAAAGTTCGAGTTGGGCTCTTCTATCTTGGTTAATTAGTTTTTTAATAAATGAATTATCTAATTCCAAAAAAATAAATTGTATGCCTTTAAATTAGTATTTCAATAAAATTTCAGGCAGGTTATTTATCGCATTATAACAAATTATTTAACAAAGCTTATGTTTTTATCTGGTTTTCAGTTTTACTAAATTTAAGATTGGTATCCTTCAAACTGTATTATATCCATCATTTCATTACATTCCTTTTCTGTAATATATCCTTTTACATATCCTTTAATACACTCCAAGGCTCTTTCCGCTTTTTCTACATCTAAATACATTATTGACCATAACGAAAATAATTTAAGGTTGTGGTGGGTGAGAAAGTTATTTTTTTTAGTTAGAATTAAAATTAAACTACTATAATATCTTTCAATCTTTTAAAGATTATGGTAGTTTTTTAAAGTTAATTATAACAGTTTATTTAATAAAGCTTATTGTTTCTACTTGGTTTTCCCCTTTTATTTTTAGGAAATAAAGCCCATTTCCTAAATTTTCAGTGTTCTATCAGAACCCATGGTCTCCCAATAGTAAACAAATGTATTTAGATTATTAGCAGTAATTTGTAATTGATATTGCGATCCGGTAATGGTTAATGAATCACAAGCTGTAGATTGTCCTTTAATTAAGGTTAAGGTTAAAATTGAAAGAATTAAAGGAATAATTTTTTTCATTGTAAAAAGTTTAGTTTAATTATTGATATAACGCTAGATTTGAAAAAAAAAGGGGGGGCAAATTATTTTTCAATAAATTTCTTCTCTATTGAACCATCAGAATATAAGTAGATTACCATTTCATGATTGATTTTTTCAGTATCTACTATTTGCCCAGCAAGATTGTAGACATTTACTAGATGTTTATTTTTAGATTCTAAATTTGAAATATTGGTAAATCCAGTATTTAACATCGAAAGATTCCAAAAAGAAGACATTAAACTGTCTCTAGCTATGAAAAATGGTAAAATACAATTTGTTATTGGGGTTGTTGAGGTTGCATTGTCTCCAATAATTAGTGATAGAATGAAGAATATATAATCATCATTAAAAGAAACGCTAAATGTAGGACTGGGAATTGTACTTTGCCATATATGGGTATTTCCGTTCCAATTATGACTTCCTGGAGGATACGCTCTCCAGTCATAAATACCAGATACAGTAGCAATATTAGGATTTAGATTAAATAAACTATCGTAATTGGTAGTTAGCACAATTTCTGTAAAAGAATTTTGAGGAAGCAAATGAACTCTTAAATCTCCACAATTTTGAGATTTTAATAAAAATGGAACTGTTAATCCTAAAAATATTAATCTGATTTTTTTCACTACGTAATTATAAATTATTTATTTAAAATCATTTACGGATGTTTAACTTAAAGTGAGTGGTTTATAAATAAATATAATTATTTAAAGACTTATATAGCCTTCAAAATAAGTTATTGCTTTCCCGCTTATTTCAACTCTATCTTTTTTTAGTTCGCAGAATAATTCTCCTTTTCTCTCAGAAATTTGTTGAGCAATCATCCTTTTTTTAAGGATTTCATTTGACCAATATGGGGTTAATGTACAATGTGCCGACCCCGTAACAGGATCTTCTAAAATTGTAGCTTGTGGAGTAAAAAATCTAGATACAAAATCATAATTTTCTCCTCTAGCTGTTACTATTACACCACCTGGATTAAGATCTATTTTATCAAATACTTCTCTATTTATAACGATATCTTCAATTTGTTTCTGATTTTCATAAACCAATAAATAATCTCTTGCTTTTAGGATTATTTTTGGTTGGACATTCAAAGCATTTTTTATTTCATCTGGTAGTGAAGCCGATATGGGATCTCTTCTTGGTAAATCCATTAAATAGAGTCCATTATTTAAGGATACTTCTAATTCTCCACTCAATGTTTCAAAGATTACTTTTTCAGATTCTAATTTTAGTTCAGAAAGAATACAATGTGCAGTTGCCAGTGTAGCATGGCCACAAAGATCCATTTCTATATCAGGCGTAAACCATCTTAAATGAAAGTTTTTTCCTTTTCTAACAAAAAAAGCGGTTTCAGCAACTGCATTTTCTTTAGCAATTTTTAGTAAGACTTCATCTTTTAGCCAGTTTTCTAAAGGAACTACACAAGCAGGATTCCCGCCAAATACCTTATCACTAAAAGCATCTATTTGAAAGATTGGTAGTTTCATTTTAAAGAGATTCTAGTTTTTTTCGAGTTCGTTCATTTTCTAAATTTCCAGTATTCACGGTAGTGACAGGCTCGAAAAGCATTATAGAAACTTCTTCATCTGCAATTGGCTTATGTTCAACTCCTTTAGGAACTATGATTATTTCATTTTCCTTAATAGTTTCTGTTCTGTCCCTAAAAGCAATTTTAAGAGTTCCTTTTAGTACTAAAAACATTTCATCTTCATCATCGTGTTTGTGCCAAATAAATTCTCCTTTTAACTTTGCAAGTTTTACATGTTGGTGGTTCAATTCTCCAATAATCTTAGGATTCCAATGATCGTTAAATTGAGCTAATTTTTGGGATATATTTATTTTTTTCATCCTTGAATTTATCAATGTTTCACAAACATTTTAAATATAGTTAAATAAGTTATGTAATATTTTGTTAATACTTTTCTACCTTATCACTAGTTCCAATGAACACATTTACACCTTTTAGTTGAGGATTGCCTGCTATTCTTCGCCAAGAAGTAATTTGCCCTACGTGGGTTAGTGCGTCTGCTAGTGGACCATTGATCCAATACCAAAAAGGTAGTTTTCTAGAAGTGTTTTTTTCTATTGCTGACAAATCTTTATCGCTCATTTTTTTTAATCTTTCTGAAAGATCTTTCAAAACAAAAAGAGATTTTTTTCTTACTTTATGAAATGATCTTAAGGAATCTTTGTTTTGTTTTTGTCCACCGAAAACTCTAAAAGTACTTTCTATTAAATCAAAAATATGTGCGTTTACTTCCTCAATGCTCATGCTTGTTGGATGTGGTCTAAATTTAATATCTTTTTCACTTAGATTTTCTGTAGCCCATCGATATCTAAACGCCAATCCTTCCACCAGCCTTAAAAGCGTATTAGTAGCTGTTAATTCAATAGGAGTTTTTGAAATATCTTCGAATGGCAATTCTTGATTTCTTTCCATAAAAAATATTAGATAACCTTATCAGATTCTTTTTCTTCTATAGCTACTTCTTTAGGAAATTGAACACTAATTTTTTCAAATTGAATATGAAGTATCAGCATTAAAAACCCATATACTACAGAAGTAACAATTAGCAGGTTGTTCATTAGCCCATCGGCAGAGAACGACAAACGAATTAATATGGTAGAAATAATAAATCCTGAATTTCTAAATACTTCATGAAATTTATCGGTTTTATAGAGCGATATTAATAGCAATAGTACATCTGCCATTATAAGCACAGTAAAGAATTCGTTAAAGAAAAGCTCGTTAATATCTTGAATAGAAAAGAAAACTTGATCTATGGAGGCTACTTCTATATATATCCATTTAAATAAACTTGAAAGGGCTAAAAATATCAAAACTGGAAGAAGGAAAAGAGCTATGGTCTTTTTCCTTTTTACAAATAAATCTAGATTTTCTATTTTTTCCTTTTTTGGATTGAGTTTTTTACTTCGTGTATTAAAGTAGTTGAATAAAAAAATGATAAAGAAAAGAACTAGTGTAGAAATTAAGTCATAGGTAAGTTGTAGATCGTACTGTTGGTTGAACCAGTTGGCACTAACATCTATATTGGCCATATCCTTAAAAATCCTTCTTACGATAATTAATGTGATTATTTCGTATTGTTTTCTTATATACTGAGAGATGGACCTGGGTAAATAATAGATAACCAAGAAAACTTCATAAACTAAAATGAAAGAAAATGGGGTGTAAATTGCAGCAATAGGGTTGGTAAGTAATTTATCGTCTGAAAAATTTAAAATTTCTAAATATTTAAGAAAAATTAAAAGTAGGTGAATTACAAAACTTACAATAGAAAGGGTGACAAATATTCTTTCTGTTTTATTTTTAAATTCTTCCGAGAAAACTTTGGCACTTAATCTTTCAATCATGATTTTTATTTATTTAAAAATAGTCATATTAAGAATAGCTCTAAATATCTGTTTATCAATTTTTTACACATTTCATTCTTAATGGTGAATAAAAAGGAAAATAAACTCGAAATCTAGTAGAATGGAAAAAAATAACTTGGAATTGTTATTAAATAGTCCAGTTTTGTTTCCATAATCATATTGTGAAAGAATCTATTATGGGTAAATAAATTTTTTTAAT
>CALKFX010000074.1 GCA_938084875.1 uncultured Flavobacteriales bacterium
TCAAGAGCATAATCCATTTGCTGGTGTCCTTCTGTCTCTGTATTTTGTCGGCCATAGGTCATAGTTCCTAGACATATTCTACTCACTTTAATATTGGTATTGGGCAATAAATTATATTTCATCTATTATTTTTTATTCATAACATTATTCTGTTTGTCAATAGATTCTTGATGAATAGCTTTGAGTAACTGTTGAATAAAAAGTTCACTCAAACCATTTTTTTCTCCATATTTTACTCTGGATTTTAACATTTCTATCCAACGGTTATTTTGGAGTATGGTAACCTCATTTTCTTTTTTATGAACACCAATTTTCTCGACTAAATCCATTCTTCTTTTCAACACATCAAGTAGTTCAATGTCCAAATCGTCTATCTGAATTCTAAGCTGTTTTAAAGTTGCTTTAAATTCTACATCATCAGTTTCAAAGTTTCTAATTACAAGCTTATTTAAGATGTTTTCTAATTCTGCTGGAGTAATTTGTTGTTCCTTATCACTCAATGCATTTTTTGGATCAATATGGGTTTCAATCATAAGACCGTCGTAGCTCATGTCCATTGCCTTTTGAGCAATTTCTAAAATATGGTTGCTATTTCCAGTAATATGACTAGGGTCACAAATCATTGGAATTTTTGGAAACTTTCTTTTTAAATCTAGAGCCAATTGCCATTGAGGAATATTTCTATATTTAGAATTCTTATAGGTGAAGAAACCTCTGTGAATAGCTGCTAAATTATAAATGCCGCTATCAAAAAGTCTTTCTATGGCTCCTATCCAAAGATTTACCTCAGGATTTATCGGGTTTTTAACCATTACTGGAATATCAACTTCTTTCAAAGAATCTGCTATTTCTTGCATTGCAAATGGATTTCCAGTAGTTCTAGCACCAATCCAAAGTATATCCACTTCGTGTTTTAATGCTAGTTCTACATGCTTTGCTTTGGCAACTTCTACAGTAGATTTTAATCCGGTTTCTTTTTTTACTTTTTGTAACCACTGAAGTCCTTTAGAACCAATTCCTTCGAAACTATTGGGTCTTGTTCTTGGTTTCCAAATTCCTGCTCTGAAAATTAAATTCTCATGTTTTTTTAATTGATGAGCAGTCTCTAAAGTTTGTTTTTCAGATTCTGCACTACAAGGACCTGCAATTAGAATAGGTTTGGTTAAGCCAAATTTATTTTGAAAATTGTTAATCATTATATTTAACGAAGATATTTAGATAATTTTATTACAGTAAAAATTGTTTAATAAACTTATATTTATTTAGTAAATAAAATACAATGGTTCACGGTACACACAATGCAATTCAAGACGATAGAAATAACCACATAAAAATATATGTAAATGGAGAAATTTTAGATAGAACAGAAGCTAAAATAAGTGTTTTTGATAGTGGGTATTTAGTAGGAGATGGTATTTGGGAAGCAGTGAGACTGTATAGAGGAACACTTGTTTTTTTAGACGATCATTTTTCTAGATTATGGTCTGCCGCCAAAGCTACTGGGATAAAATTGCCATATTCAAAAATAGAATTAAAATCTATTATAGAAAAGGTGTTATTAACCAATAACATGCAAGATGGTGTCCATGTTAGGATAATGGTAACAAGGGGTATTAAGAAAACTCCTTCACAAGATCCAAGACTTACAATAAGTGGTCCTAACTTGGTAATTATTCCAGAATACAAAACGGCAGATCCTACTTCAAAAAATAAGGGAATTAAACTTTTTACTTCCACTATTAGAAGGGGTTCACCAGATTACTTAGACCCTAAACTAAATTGTCACAGTAAGTTACATGAAGTACAGGCTTTGATACAAGCGATTGAAGCAGGAGCAGATGAAGCTTTGATGTTGGATGTTAATGGTTTTGTTTCTACATGTAACTCCACCAATTTTTTCATTGTTAAAAATGGAATAGTTTTTACATCCACAGGTCAGTATTGTATGAATGGAATTACTAGACAAAAAATAATAGATGTTTGTAAAGCCAATAATATTGAAGTTAGAGAAACCAACTTTTCTCTCTTTGATGTTTATGCTGCTGATGAAGCATTTGTTACAGGAACTTTTGGTGGAGTAACGCCTGTAATTTCTGTAGATGGAAAACTTATCGAGAACAACTCAAATATTGAATTCTCAGCGACTTTAGGAAAATATTACCAAACGCTGGTTGAAAGTCAGATTCAATGAGTAAGATAATTTGTTTGTGGGCTAGTCCAAGAAATATTTCTACAGCAATGATGTATTCTTTTGCACAAAGAAAAGAGATCAAAGTAGTGGACGAACCTTTCTATGCTTATTATTTAAACAATGTAAATCCAAACACTTTACATCCAGGAAAAAAAGAGATACTAAATAGCCAATCTTCAAATTTTAATGAGGTTTTGCAAGAATTAAATGAACTCAATAACAAAGAGCTGATTTTTATAAAAAACATGACCCATCACTTAAATGGTTTAAAAGTTGGATTTGCTAAGAATTGGAATAATATTATTTTAACTAGGTCTCCCAAAAGATCAATTGCTTCTTTTTCTAAGGTTATAAAAAAACCCTCATTACAAGATTTAGGGTATAAATTACAGTACGAACTGGCGAAAGAGTTTCGGAGAAATAAAATAGATTTTTCACTTCTAGAGGCAGAAGAATTGCTTTCAAGCCCTGAAAAGCAACTAAAAAAAGTTTGTGATTTTTCTCAAATTAAATTTTCATCCCAAATGCTAAAGTGGAGTAAGGGTGGCATTGATCAAGACGGTGTTTGGGCAAAATATTGGTACAGTAGTGTTCATAATTCTGAAGGTTTTAAAATTGCCTGCGATGAGGAAGAAATTAAATTATCAGAAGAGTTTAATTTACTTTTAAAGGATGCTAATTTTTATTATGAAGCATTAAAAAACATCTGATTAAAAATAAAATATTTATTGAGCTATTTAATTGGTATGTTTATCGCTTGAACTATTTATC
>CALKFX010000075.1 GCA_938084875.1 uncultured Flavobacteriales bacterium
CTGATCGATAACCGCGTTGTGGACAAATCCTGTAAAACCATCTCCATTAGGATCGTTAATATCTTTTTTATTAACCCAATTATCTTCTGGAAGGGCATCGGATAAAACCATATAAAATTTAAAATTTGGAAACTCTTTTTCTAAATCTCTAAAGTAGTGAATATAGAAAAGTTCAGCCCTAGATCTTCCTCCGTACCAATAAGAAACTTTTCTTCCAGTTTTTAAAGTTTTGAATAATTCATATAAGTGGGACCGCATTGGAGCCATTCCAGCACCTCCACCTATATACAACATTTCAGATTCGGAATCGTTGATGAAAAACTCTCCATAAGGTCCCGAAATAATCACCTTATCTCCTGGCTTTTGATTAAAGATATAAGAAGATGCAACTCCTGGGTTTACATCTGCCCAAGAATCTTTGGCTCTATCCCAAGGTGGAGCAGCTACACGAACATTGAGCATTATATTTCTACCTTCAGCTGGATAAGATGCCATAGAGTAAGCTCTAACTACTTCTTCATCATTTTTCATAACTAGATTTCTTAAGGCAAACTTTCCATTTTCCCAATCTTTTTCAAACTTATCAGGCTCTCCTGGATGGTCAGTTGGATGGGCTTTAACATCCATTTCAGAGAATTTAGTTTCCCCTTCTGGAATTTTAATTTGAATATAACCACCCGCTTTATAGTTCATATCTTCTGGTATTTCTACAATAAACTCTTTTATATATGTAGCAACATTATAATTAGATACAACTGTGGCTTCCCATTCTTTTATTCCCATAATCTCTTCCTCTACCTCAATCTCCATGTCTTCTTTTACTTTCACTTGACATCCCAACCTAAAATTATCGGCAATTTGTTTTCTTGAAAAATGAGGCTCTTCGGTTGGAAGAATACTTCCTCCTCCTGATAAAACTTGACAAGTACATTGAACACAAGTTCCACCACCACCACAAGCAGAAGGTAGGAAAATACCCTCATTTCCTAAAGTCGTTAATAGAGTTGATCCACCGTCAACCTCGATTGTTTTATCTCCGTTAATGGTAATTTTAACTTTTCCAGATGAAACTAGAAATGTTTTAGCTAATAATAAAATCGCAGTAAGTGTTAAAACGATAGCTAATAAAAATATGATTGGTGTAATTATTTCCATTTATAAATCTTTTTCAAATTATATTTCAAAACCCATAAAACCTAGAAAAGCTAAGCCCATTAGACCTGTAATTAAAAATGCCATTCCTACACCTCTTAAAGATCCTGGTATATTTGCATATCTTATTCTTTCTCTAATTGCTGCAATAAGAACAACAGCTATAAACCATCCTACACCAGATCCTAACCCGTATACAGTAGCTTGAGTTATTGTAGCAAATTGTTTTTCCTGCATAAAAAGTGCTCCACCTAGAATTGCACAATTCACAGCTATCAATGGTAAGAAGATTCCTAGTGCTCCATATAAAGCTGGAGAGATTTTTTCTACAATCATTTCTACCAATTGAACTGTTGATGCAATTACAGCAATAAACATAATGAATGTTAGATAACTTAAATTGACAGAAGAAAACTCCTCACCTAACCAACTTAATGCACCTTCTTGAAGAACATAATTTTCAATTAAGAAATTAATAGGAATGGTTACTACCAATACAAAAATAACTGCCATACCTAAGCCAAAAGCTGTTTTTACTGTTTTTGAAACTGCTAAATAAGAGCACATTCCAAAAAAGAAGGCAAAGATCATATTATCTACAAAAGCACTTCTAATAAAAATATTTACTAAGTCCATGATTTTTTTTTAATGAGATTCTATTAAACTTGGGTTTCTAATTTTCTGAACCCATATATACACTGCTACTAATATTAATGAAGATGGAGGAAGCAACATTAAACCATTATCCATATATCCCATCGCATATAATCCAGTTTGTTCAGTAGCATTTCCAAAAATTTCAAATCCAAACAATTTTCCTGAACCAAAAAGTTCTTTAAAAAAGGATACTATTACTAAAACCATTCCATATCCTAAAGAGTTTCCAATAGCATCTAATGCTGATGGCCAAGGTTTATTTCCCAAAGCAAATGCTTCTAGTCTTCCCATTATAATACAATTGGTTATTATTAACCCAACAAAAACTGACAGTTCCTTGGAAACATCAAAAAGATAGGCTTTAAGTACTTGATCTACAACAATTACTAATGCCGCTACTACCACTAACTGAACAATAATTCTAATTCTATTAGGTATCAGGTTTCTAATTAAAGAAATAGAAACATTAGCTAAAATAAGTACAAATAAAACGGCAACTGACATTACAACAGCAGCTTTCATTTGAACTGTTACCGCTAAGGCTGAACAAATCCCTAAAACTTGTATGGTAATAGGATTGTTTTCGTCTAATGGGTCAGAGATTAATTTTTTATTTTTCTTAGAAAATAGTGGTTCTCTTTCTTTAACCTTTATTTTCTTTTCTTCTAAAACTTCTGTAGATTCTGCCATAATTATAAAATTAAGATCTATTCAAATTTTTAATGTATTTATGATAAACAACTAGTGTTCTACTCATCATTTCTTCTACACCAACGCTAGTAAAAGTACCACCGCTTATACCATCAACTTGATAATCATTTAAAGGATTACCTGGTTTATTAACCTCAACAGACTTGTAAGTATCTTCATTGGAAATAAGCTTACCGATAAATTGATCCTCAAAAAAATCTTGAGATATTTCAGCACCTAATCCTGGGGTCTCAGATTTGTGATCAAATACAGTTCCAGAAATTGAATTTCCTGACTCATCTATGGCAATAAAGCCCCAAACTGCAGCCCACAATCCTTTACCCATTACCGGAGCAACATAATACGTTTTACCTTCTACATCACATATAAACAATGGATAATTTCTCGATTTTTCGTCTTTAATAGTTTTGTATTCTTTTAATAAATCAATACTAAAAGCGTCCTTAGAATCTTTATTATTTAACTCTATTGAGTTATCCAATAATGTATTTTCCTTAATCTCACCATTATAATTTAAGATCACTCTTTGCTTTACAAAATTGTTAAAGACAGATCCAGCTTCATCTCTTGTAATAGATTTGTTTCCAGGAAGACAATTCAATATATTTTGTTTTTTCTCATTTACAAGATTTTCATCTTGTATAGGTTTTAAACCATTTGCAATTGCAGCTAATAAACCGCCTACTATAATTACAAGAACTATGGCAAAACTAATGGTGTAAGTGTTACTGTCTTTATTGATAGCCATATTATGCTGTTTTTAATCTTTTTAATCTTCTATTAATATTATTTTGAATAACCATGTGATCAATTAATGGAGCGAAAACATTGGCAATTAAAATAGCCAACATAATGCCCTCCGGATAGGCTGGGTTAACCATTCTTATTAATATACCAAGAAACCCACCTAAAAAACCATATATAAATTTACCAGCATTGGTATGAGCAGCAGTAACGGGATCAGTGGCCATAAAAACCATACCAAACATAAATCCTCCAAGCATTAGTTGATGTATAGCTGGCAACTCAAAATATCCGTTTCCACCAACTAAATTAAGAATAGTTGCCATTACAAAACCGCCTACAAAAAATGAACTTATTACTCTCCAACTAGCTATCCCTGTCCATAATAATAAAGCTGCACCTATTAAACACATTAATGCAGAAGTTTCTCCTACAGAACCAGGAATGAATCCTAAAAAAGAATCCATTAAAGAATACTTGGCTTGAAAGGCTTGGGTATTCTCTAAGACTGGAGAGTCTTGCATAAAAGAAGCTAAATCTCCTAAAGCTGTTGCCCCAGAACTACCATCAACTACCCCTTCAGGATTAGCACTACTTACTAAAGATGCATATTTCTCTCCTTTAATATCTGAAAAACCTGTAACCCAAACTTCATTTCCAGACATTTTAGTTGGATGGGCAAAGAACAAAAATGCTCTGGCAGTAAGAGCTACATTTAGAATATTCATTCCTGTACCCCCAAATACTTCCTTTCCTATCACTACGGCAAATATTGTGGCAACTGCTACCATCCAAAGAGGAACATCAGCAGGCATACATAAAGGAATAAGCATCCCAGAAACTAAAAATCCTTCTTGAACTGTGTGGCCATTTTTAATTGCAAAAATAAATTCCACAAAAAGACCAGAACCATAGGAAACTACAACAAGTGGAAGTACTACTAGTGCTCCTTTAAAAATAATCTCCCAAAAAGAAATAACTTCTAGTTCTCCAAGAACTCTATAATGTTGGTATCCAGTATTGTAAATTCCGAATAGTAAACAAGGAATTAGAGCTATAATAACCAGCATCATTGTTCTTTTTAAATCAATAGCGTCTCTTACGTGAGAACCGTTTTTAGTTACATGATTCGGAGTAAACATTAAAGTATCAAAAGCATCTACAAGAGGAAAAAACTTTTTGGTCTTTTCACTTGAATTAAGTGTCTTGTGTGCGTTGTCAAATATATTTCTTAAAAATTTCACTTTTGGCTTAAATTAAATTACATACATTCTTTATAAACAAGATCTAATCCATTTCTTACAATTTCCTGAATATTTATTTTGGAGGTGCAAACAAATTCACATAGAGCAAAATCTTCAGGTGAAACTTCATAAATTCCTAAGTTTTCCATTTTTTCAATATCATTAGTAATAATTGACTTAATTAATTGAACAGGATAAATATCAAATGGAAAAACTTTTTCATACTGTCCAGAAACTACAAAAGATCTTTCTTCACCGTTTAAATTGGTATCAAACTGGTAAGTTTTAGATTTAGGCATAAGCCAAGTTGGATAGGATTTAGAAGCAGAAAATCTATTAAAACCTAAACTTAACCATCCTTCACTTAGAAAAAACTTATATTCATTACCTTCGGGAAGAACTGTTAACTGATGGTGGTAGAAACCTAAAAAGTTGTCTTTTTCTACTTTCAGACCAGTTAGTGGGTTACCAGAAATTAATCTACTATTTTCTTTAATTTCAACACCTTCTAAAATTGATTCAATTGAACTACCAGAAATTGTCTTGAAATACTTGGGAGAGTTAACATTTTCTCCACCAATACAAATTACTTTATTTGCATCATACGCTCCTGTTAAAGAATATCGACCAAGAATCATGACATCTTGAGGGTTAATGTACCAAACAACCTCTCCTTTGTTAATAGGGTCTATCTCATGCATCTGGACACCTACATTTCCCGAAGGATGTGGGCCCTTAACAAGATGAGTTTTGACATTCTTAGCATTTGAAAAAACTTCATCAGAATTTTTTCTTATTTGAAGATGAACAGATCCATCTGTTAATATATTTAAAAGTTCTAAACCAGCATTAAATTCTGCAGACTTGTTATGCATTATAAAATCATAGTCTGGAGAAAGTGGGTTAGTATCAAAGGAGGATATAAAAATAGACTTTGGATTGTCTTCTGGACGTGCAATTATATCAATAGGTCTCATTCTCAACAATGGCCATAATCCAGATTTTAATAAATCAGTTTTAAGCTCTGCTCTATCTAATTTTGAAAAATCTTTTGCCTTTGAATTCTGCTGTGTGAATTTGCCATCAGAAGTAATTGTAACAGCCAATATCCTTCTTTTTTCACCTCTAATTATTTTATCTACAACTCCGCTTGCTGGTGATACAAATACTACAACATCATTGTATTTGTCACAAAAAATCGGGCTACCACATTTTACCGAATCTCCCTCTTTGACAAGTAATTTAGGAATTAAATTGGGGAAATCGGAGGGTTTTAAAGCAAAAGACTTTGACAAATTGCCCTCTGCAATAATTTTATTAGGTACGCCTTTCATTTTAATATCAAGGCCTTTTTTAACAGTTATTTTCATAAATGATGAAAATTATTTTTAATAGATGACAAATTTATAAATTTGTATTGTTTTACAATTTAGAGAAGAGTAATATTACTAAACAATATCTAATTTAGAATGATTATAAATAACAGCAATGGCTTGAGACTAGAATTAATATTATTTGTAATTGTTGTTTTAGTTAATAATTGCACGATGAAACAAAAACTACAAGTAGTTGAGGACTACTATGTTCACGATCAAAACAAAGAAAATACTAACCATTTAAAAAGTAAAGAATTACCATTTGAACAAAAAATATTTTCAAAGGATTTTAAAAGCCTAACCTTTAGTACAAAATCATTAATACTTGGTGAGCCTTTATATAATATGAAATCTAAAATCCCAGTAATTATAAATTTTGACTTATTAAGAAATCATGGTGAATCAATTCAGTATGAAATAATTCATTGTAATAAAGACTGGAAAAAAAGTAATATTTTAACAATGGATGCCATTGATGGCTTTGACATTGACTATATAGAGAATCAAGAGATATCTTATGGACCAGTGCAACAATATGTAAACTACAATTTTACACTTCCAAATGACTATACAGATTTTTTAATTTCAGGTAATTATATAATTAAAATATTTACAGAAGGAGTAGAAGAAAAACCTTTGGCAACATTAAAATTCTATGTTAGTGAACAAATCTCTACCATTAATTTTCTTGTAGACAAATCTAGAGATGTTGAACAAAGTAAATATTTACAAGCCTTTGAGTTAGAATGCACTTATAATTCTAGCGATATTGTAGATCCTTATGAAAATATATCTATTAATGTTCAGCAAAATCATCAAGAATTTGACCAGTACTGGTTATCTGGACCAAATTTTATAAAAGAAAACAAATTAGTATTCCTCCCATCGGAAGACCAATTTTTTAACGGAGGGAATGAATTTAGATTTTTTGACATGAGTTCTTTTAGAAATGGAAGTCAAAGAATTGAGAATATGATTTTTAAGGATACCATTTTCAATATCAACCTCAAAAAAGATGTGAGAAGATCTTACAAACAATATCTTCAATATAAAGACATGAATGGTAGATTTTTTGTAAGAACTTATGATTTTGACGATGCTAATTCACAAGCAGAATACGGAATGGTTAATTTCAGATTACCTATGAAGCAAATTAATAATGATAGTGTTTACCTTTTTGGACAACTTACTAATTGGACCATAGATAATGATTTTTTAATGACTTATGATTCCATAAATAATTACTACCAGAACAAAAGCTTTTTAAAACAAGGTTATTACAATTATATATATGTAGTGAAAAATAGAGATGGAATAAGCACAAGAAAGATTGAAGGAGCTCATTTTGAAAGTAATAATGAATATATCTTGAAGATGTATTATAAAGACCCTTTAAACTTATGTGACAGGATATTAAACTATAAAGTGGCCAAGAGTAACTAGCTTTTAGTTACTAAATCTGCTAAATCCTTACCAACTGAAGCTCCTATAGCAACGCCCATACCTCCAAGTCGGACTCCGCAAGAGACATTGTTAGATAATTGTTTCAAAATTGGTTTCTTTTTATCTCCAATTCCCATAATTCCACTCCATGAATAATCTATTTCAAAATTTATATTTGGAATAATAGTGTTTTTTAATAAATACTCAAGTTTTGATTGTACTATACTAGTCTGACCAAACTCCATGGTAGACTCGGATTTAAAATCTAAATTTCTTCCACCTCCAATTAAAATTCTTTGGTCAATATTCCTAAAATAATAATACCCTTGCTCCAAATGAAAAGTTCCTTTTACTTTTAAATTATCAATAGGTTTTGTTACCAACACTTGTGCTCTAGCAGGGATTATATTTTCATTTATTAGTTTTTTTGAAAATCCATTAGTTGCAAATAATAATTTGGAAGTATAAAAATCGCCATTATTAGTATGGACCTTAACATTGGTAATATTTTCAGAATAATTATTAACGATGGTGTTATTTAGAATTTTGACTCCACCTTGGAGACAAATTTTAAGTAGATGGGACATCATTTTCCCAGTATCTATTTGCCCTTCAAAAGTGTTCATTATGTACTTAGGAATACAATTTTTAAAACTAAACTTATTTTCTTCTACATTGAAAACATTCTTCCCAAATAAAGGAATTAATAACTCATTGATATCATAAATCTTATTGACAGATTCTTCAAAAGAATTATTATCTAGAAAAAGTTCATATCCAAAGTAATGCTGGTAATCTAAGTTTTTATCTCCAACAATTTTTCTTAGAGTTTTTAACCCCTGCCAGCGACTAGAAACCAACTCAACAACCTCTTGAGTAGTATGAGTTTTCAAATCACTAAGAAGCTCTGAAACACTTCCAAAGCATGCAAATCCTGCATTTTTAGTGCTAGCACCTTGAGGAAGAACTCCTTTTTCTAAAATAATTATTTTAGAATTTGGATATTTTTCTCGTAACGATATAGCACATGTTAAACCTACTATTCCACTACCAACAATGGTAAAGTCATTGCCATTAAACCATTCTTTATTTTCCCAATAACTATAATTCATCAAATATAAAACGAAAAGAAAAATAAGAGGAGGATAGTAATATATCCTAAGGACCAAGAAAACATATTAGATTTATAATCTAAATATGTAAATATAGTTTGATTTAAAATTGCTACTAGAAACCAGTCAACATAATTTGAAAATGGAATTATATTATTTTTCCAAGACCAAAAATCTAGTTGGTTAGACAATGGCTCCATTACAACATCTATTAAAATCATTAACAAAGAAGATGTTATTATTATGAGAAAGTTATTTGAAAATAATTTACCAACTAAATCTCTTGAAACCAAACATAGTAAAAGCCAATTTGCTCCCATTATTATAGGGACACCATCCAATTTAAACCCTAAGGAATCACCATAAGTATAATCGCCAAATAACCAACCAAAACAAACACCTATCCATTCAGAGAAAAAAGCTATTATATAAACCAAAGACATTAAAATAGAGTCTTTTCTGTTTGGTTTCACCCTGTAAAGGAATAACGATAATGGAATAACAATAGAAATAAAAGAAGTTTTCAGAAATAGCTCTGGAAATAAACGAATTCCTATAATTCCAGCAACATGAATAATTGCAATAAATATAATATCATAACTATAAGATCTAGGCAATTTCATTTAAAATTTTATTTGCAGTATTTACCCCTGATCTTAATGCAAGAGGCATTCCACCACCTGGATGAACTGTCCCTCCCACATAGTACAAATCTTTTATTTTTTGATCTTGATTTTGCTTTCTTTTCATGATTGAATAAATAGAATTCTGGTGATTGCCATATAATGA
>CALKFX010000076.1 GCA_938084875.1 uncultured Flavobacteriales bacterium
TTAAGAATCATATGAGAATAAAGCAATGCAAAATCGTGATCTTCCCACGGAGGTAAAAATAAATATGCTTTTTTATTTTTTCTCACTGGATTATCCACTGCCTCTATAGCATGATAAAATTTTTGTTTAATTAAGTTGGATAAAAAATGTTCCTGGGCAGGAAATAATTCTCCAGATGACCACAAAGCACCAATTCTCCTAAGAGTTGGTATAAAAACATTTTCATATACAAAAGATAAGTTGTAATCCTTTCTTAGAGTTTCATAAGTTCTATTAAAAAGAGGTTCATCAAATTGAAGTGAGCAAATTACAAAATTATTGATTTGCGCTTCGAAAGATGCAGAATTTGAAGTCAAAGAAATTACCTTGCTCGATAGTTCTTCTAAAGTCAAAGAAGCAATTTTACTGATTTTTAATCCATTGTTAATCAGAAATGATATATTCAATATTTTTTTTAGTTGGTCGTCGTTGTAAGCTCTGATGTTTGTATCTGTTCTTTCAGGACTTACAATATTATATCGTTTTTCCCATATTCGTATAGTATGTGATTTGATACCTGATAATTTTTCTAAATCTGCAATTGAATAAGTCTGCATTTGTTTAATTTTTGGCTAAATTACTTAAACATTATTAATTAAACAAGAGGTTTGAAGATTTTTGTTTAATATTGTTCTCAAAATTATAAACAAAAACCACAAGTTCTTAACAACTAATAATTTTTAAACCTAATGAGATCATTTATTTTACTCCTATTATTTGCTACTATATTTAATATTTCATACTCACAAAGTGGAGTTTTAAAAGGATATGTAAAAGATGCAACTAGTAATGAAGAAATTCCTTTTGCAAATGTATTTGTAGAGCAGCTGAACTCTGGAGTTGCAACTGATTTTGATGGTTTTTTTGAATTTAAGGACATGAAACCAGGTCTGTACACCATTAAATGTTCATTTGTAGGTTATGAATCCAAAACATTTGCAGAAATTAATGTTAATCCCAATAAACCTACCATTCTTAATATAAAGTTAATAGAATCCTCAACTTCTCTTGATGTCGTAGAAATAACAGCCTCTCCATTTCAAAAAAGCGAAGAAAGTCCTGTTAGTAAAAGAAGTATAAGTGCAACAGAAATTTATAGAAATCCCGGTGGAAATAGAGATATTTCTAAAGTAATTCAATCTCTTCCAGGGGTTGCCTCAACTGTATCTTTTAGAAACGATATTATTATAAGAGGTGGAGCTCCAAATGAGAATAGATTTTATTTGGATGGCATAGAGATTCCCAATATCAATCACTTTGCAACTCAAGGTTCCTCGGGAGGTCCTGTTGGGATGATAAATGTTAATTTTGTAAGAGAAGTAGATTTATATTCTGGTGCATTTCCAGCTAACAGAGGAAATGCGCTAAGTTCAGTAATGGAGTTTAAACAAATTGATGGAAATCCAGATAGAATAGCCTCTTCGCTAACCGTTGGTTCAAGTGATTTTGGAATAACACTCGATGGGCCAATTAACGATAAAACCACCTTTGTATTTTCTGCTAGAAGATCTTACTTACAACTTTTATTTAGCGCAATTGGATTGCCTTTTCTTCCGACTTACAATGATCTTCAGTTTAAAACCAAAACTAAATTAAATGATAAAAACCAAATCACAATGATTGGCCTTGGAGCCATAGATGATTTTGTTCTTAACACCGGGATTAATGACAATGAAACAGATCCTGAGTTAATAGAAAGAAACAATTATATTTTGGGATATATACCTGTAACCACTCAATGGAACTATGCCGTTGGAATGAATTGGACACATTTTAAAGAAAAAAGCTTTCAAAACTTTATTCTATCTAGAAATCACTTAAACAATCGATCTGTAAAATTTAAAGACAATGTTGAAACAAATGAGAATCTTCTTCAGGATTATCTTTCTGAAGAAATAGAGACCAAATTTCGTTTTGAAAATACCATGAGAAATAATGGTTGGAAATTAAATTTTGGAACAGGGTTAGAAGCAGTGACCTTCAAAAACAATACCTTTCAAAAGATAATTTTTCAAAACTTACCAGACACACTTGATTTTAATTCCGAACTAAATTTTATAAAAACAAGTCTATTTGGTCAAATAAGTAAAAAAGCTTTTGATAACAAAATTATTGCATCTTTTGGATTAAGAACAGATCAAAATTCTTATTCAAAACAAATGTCTAATCCATTAAAACAGCTATCACCAAGGTTTAGTCTAGCTTATGCTCTTGGTGAAAAAAGTAGCTTAAATTTTAACATTGGTCAATACTTTCAACTCCCAGCATATACAGTTATGGGATACAGAAATAACAATAATGAACTTGTGAATAAAGACAATGAAATCACCTATATAAACAACAAGCATTTGGTTTTCGGTATTGAGACCAATCCTGGAAACTTTAGTAAACTTACTGTAGAGGGTTTTTACAAAAAATACGATAATTACCCATTTTTACTAAAAGATAGTATATCATTAGCAAATCTTGGTGGTGATTTTGGAGTTATTGGAAATGAAGCAGTTTCTAGCACCTCTCAGGGAAGGTCATATGGGGTGGAATTCCTAGCACAAAAAAAATTGAATAAATCATTTTATGGAATAATGGCCTATACATGGGTAAGAAGTGAATTCAAGGATAAAAATAATACTTACATACCTTCTGCATGGGACAATCAACATATAATAAGCCTGACAGGTGGTTTTAAATTTAAAAAAGATTGGGAACTAGGAATGAAATTTCGTTTTTCTGGAGGATCTCCATATACACCATATGACACACTTAATTCTTCATATTCTTATGTTTGGGATGTGAATTCGTTCGGTGTCTTTGATTACGACCAATTGAACGGAGTAAGATTAAAATCCAACCATGGTTTAGATATAAGAATTGATAAGAAATGGTATTGGAAGAAAGTCACTCTTAATGTTTACCTGGACATTCAAAACTTATATAATTTTCAAGCAGAAACGCCACCTAGTTTAATTGCTGTTAGAAATACTGACGGTAGTTTCCAAACCATTACAGACTCCAATCCTGAAAGATATAATTTAAAATATATTGACAATACAGCAGGTACTGTTCTGCCATCTATCGGATTACAATTTGAATTTTAATTTATTCTTGTAAAGCTTCTACTGAAACAATTTCAGGAATTAATAACTTAAGGTTTTCTTCTAGTCCAGCTTTCATAGTGAC
>CALKFX010000077.1 GCA_938084875.1 uncultured Flavobacteriales bacterium
GAGGTTCATTCTAATCTTAAATCTTATTTTTATTAAATAATAAAGGTTCTATATATTTGAAAGTCAATATGGGAATTAATGATCCTATAAAAGCCCCGGCTAGAACATCGGTTAAAAAGTGTTGGGATAAATAAATTCTAGAAAAACCCACAATATATGCTAGAAAAATAAGCAATAGTGGAAAATATTTTCTTTTAATGAAAATACAAATGCTCATGCACAAACAAAATATTGATGCGGTATGTCCGCTTGGAAAAGAGAATTTCTCATACAGCTCTACCCCGTCAATTAGATTCCAAGAACCATCTTCAATTAGATTCTTAAAATAAAAACTAGGTCTGAACTGGTTAGAGAAAACAACTCGTTTTAAAACTTGAATAAGGATGGTATTGATTATTAGAGAAATCAAAATAGATGTGCCATATTTCTTATTTGCAAATAAATAAATCAATGCAATTATAAAAACAAATCTACCATCACCTAAAAAAGTAATGTATTTGAAAAATTGATCTAAAAAATTATTGTGGGAAGCATTGACAATTATAGAAAAATTGCTGTTTTGAAATATAGCTAAAAATAAGATACCCAATAAGAATAAAAACCCCCACAACAGCCAATGATAACTAGTTAAATTTTTTGAAAATCTATCAATCATTTTTTATTTTAAAATTTTCCAATTTATTATTCCAATTTTAGTTAGAAAATATTTCACAGAAGTCAATAAAACTCCAATTCCATAAACGGAACTTCTTTGAAAATTAATGGAGGATGCTTCCTTAAAATATTTTGTAGGACAAGTAATTTCTGCAATAAGATGGTTTTTAAACATAATTTGAGCCAGCATTTGATTGTCAAAAATAAAATCATCAGAGTTTTTATTAAACTTAATATCTCTAAGTACTTCACTGGAAAAAGCCCTAAAACCAGAATGGTATTCTGAAAGCTTTTGATTCATTAAAATATTTTGAAATAAGGTAAGTATTCTATTTGCAAAATACTTATAAATTGGCATACCACCTCTTAAAGCACCTTTCCCCAATATTCTCGAACCTATTACTACTGGATATAAGTCATTTGCAATTAAGTAGCACATACTTTCAATTAATTTTGGAGTATACTGATAATCTGGGTGCAACATAACCACAATATCAGCGTTTAATTCTAAAGCCTTGTTGTAACAAGTTTTTTGATTTCCGCCGTAGCCTTTATTGTATTGATGTCTTATCACATGATTAATACCTAATTTTTTTGCTAATTCATAAGTATTGTCAGAACCATGGTCGTCCACTAAAATAACTTCATCAACCATAGGAAAAGGTATCTCATTGTAGGTTTTTTCAAGAGTTTTTGAGGCGTTGTATGCAGGCATAACAACAACTACTTTTTTTGACTTAATCATGTATTAAAAATTCCTTCAAAATTACAATTAATAATAGGAAATGTCGTGAAAATTAGATTAATTCATTATTTTGCATTTCAAGATAAAAAAATGGATTTTAAAAATATTACTGGAAGTTTCTCAAGCAAATCAATTAAGGGAGATTTTACAGGAGGATTAACTGCCGCCATCATCGCATTACCAATGGGATTAGCATTTGGATTGCAAAGTGGCTTAGGACCTCAAGCAGGACTCTACACCGCCATCATTTTAGCTCTTTTAGCTTCCATTGTTGCAGGTACTAAAACTTTAATTAGTGACCCTACAGGTCCTATGACCATTGTTGCTGCCACTATTATTGCTGAGGCTGGATTTAATGGAGTTGGTAAAATACCTACAGTTATTATTTTATCATTTGCCCTTGGAGGAATTTTTCAAATAATGTTTGGGCTTATTAAAGTTGCTCAATATGTGAAATATATTTCCTACCCCGTTCTATCTGGTTTTATGGGAGGAATTGGTGTAATTATAATCCTTACTCAGTGGCACACCTTCCTAGGTGGGGAAAGACCAGGTGGAATTATTGATATTATTTTAGATTTACATACTCCAATAATTGAATACCACTGGAGTTCAATTATTCTAGGTTCTCTTACTTTAGTTTTTATTTATTTCATTCCTAAAATTTCAAAAAAAATTCCTGCTGGATTACTTTCTTTGATTATAGGAACTCTTATTTCATTCACTTTTAAGAAAGAATGGGGTTGGCATTGGGATTATTCTACAATTGGGGAAATTCCAAGTGACCTTCCTCAAATTGTACTTCCTTTTAGTGAATTTTTAAATATTTCATTTTCAGAATTTAGTATTGCAGTTGTTAGTGGATTGACTTTAGCTGGATTAGGAACTATTGACACATTACTTACTTCTGTAGTTGCAGATAATCTTACTAAAACTAAACACAATGGAAATAGAGAACTTATTGGCCAAGGAATAGGTAATTTTGTTGCTGCATTATTTGGAGGGCTACCTGGTGCTGGGTCGACCACTGGAACGGTTGCCAATATTAATTCTAATGGTAAAACAAATATGAGTGGTATTTTCAAAGCTATTTTTCTACTAATTGTTTTAGTAGGACTGGGGCCACTACTAAAAGATGTTCCTAAGCCAGTTCTTTCTGCCCTTTTAATTTCTGTAGGAATAGGAATAATTGATTTCAAAGGAATGAAAAAATTATTCAGCTTAAAAAATAGCGATTCATTAGTCTTGCTCCTAGTGGTAGTTCTAACAGTATTTGTTGATTTATTAGTTGCAGTAGGAATAGGAATGGTACTTTCTTCATTTTTCTTTATGCAAAGAATGGGAGAATTAGTAGACCAACAAAGCAAATCTGGAGATATCAATGAGATTGAGAAAAAATTAAAAATTCCAGAATCTATTAAAAATAGAATTATGGTATACGAGTTAGATGGTCCTCTTTTTTACGGTTTTTCTGACCAATTTAAAGAACAAGCAGAAGCAATAATTGGCAAAGATGCTGTTATAATAAACATGTCTCAGGTACCATATATAGATGCTTCAGGTACTTATGTATTAGAAGAGGTAATTAAAAACTTTAAAGACAAAAAAGTGGAAGTGATTCTTGTGGGTGTTAAAGATCATATATTCAAGCAATTTGAAGAGTTTAAAGTAATCCCTAATACACTTGCAGAAGAAAAAGCATACAACTCTGTTAGAGCAGGACTTAAATATTTAAAATTTCAACTAGAGGAAAAGAAATAAACAAAAACAAGTTTTCATTTTAAGAATTGCTACTTTTGTAAAGTGTATAAATTTCTTGTAAGACCTTTATTATTTTCTTTTGATCCCGAATGGGTTCACTACTTCACATTAAACGCTCTTAAATTATTAAATAAAATACCTTTATCTG
>CALKFX010000078.1 GCA_938084875.1 uncultured Flavobacteriales bacterium
AATAAGTTTATTTTTTTTAATTCTTCCTGTAATTATAACTCTAATTTATATTTTTGAAAATGCAAATACAGAATTTGCTTTTCGAAGTTATGCAGTTTTTATATCCATTATATTTCCCATAATTGTAATCGGTTTGGATCTTGGAAAGTCTAAATCTATAAATCAATTGTATAACCCTTTATTTTTTGCTTTTATTATTATTACGTTAGGATGTGTGAGAATATTTCCTCAACTAATTTCAACTAGATTAAATGATTTGATTGGACTTGGTGGTGGTGGGACACAACAAATGTCATACGCCATTTCTTTTGCATATATGATAGGTTTGATTACAATCACTGATTCTGAAAGATTAATAAAGAGAAAGTATGTAAAGTTTTTAATCTATATTTCATTAATAATATTATTTTTTTCAGCTTTACTCGCAAGTGGAAGGGGTGCTTTTTTAGTTATACTAATTTCAAGTGTAATATTAATTTGGAGGAATTTTAAAAAAAAATTTTTACCAATATTATTTGGTGCAATAGTTTCAGTTTATATAGTTTTTAACTATATGATTGATAAATTGGGTGCAAGATTTTTGCAAAGTACAGACAGGATTTTTGCTTATATAGATGGGACTGGAATTAATATGGACGGATCTTCTAATCGTGGCTGGTTTTATGAAAACGCTCTCAATCTATTTTCTGAAAGTATGCTCTATGGACATGGAATTTTTAAACTTACCATAAAACATGGAGGATTTTATTCGCATAATATTTTTTTAGATATTTTAGTTCATGGCGGAATTATTTTGATGATATTATTTCTTTTTTTAATTTTTCTTTTTATTAAAAAAATTCGTAAAATTTTAAAATTTGATTCCAAGAGCAAGATAATATTGATTTTTGTAATTTATTCATTTACTTTTCTCCTTTTTTCAGGGCAATATTTACAAGAACCTTTTTTTTGGTTTTCATTGGCATATGTTTTTAGTTACTCTTTAAAGCCTAAAGTGATACATAGTAATATTGATGAATATAAAAATAAATTATTATGACACAAATTTGCCACGTAATTAGTGGATATTACAGAACGGATGCGAGAGTATTTCAAAGACAGTGTAAATCTTTAAAAAAAAATGGATTTGAAGTTATTGTTTTGACTAATGATGGAGAACCGGAAGAAATAATAGATGGAATACCTTTTTACAGTTGTAAGAAAGTTTATAATTCCAGAATTATGACATTATTTTTTGCAACTAAACAATTTTATCCAAAAGCAAAAATGATTGATGCTGATGTATATCAATTGCATTCTCCCGAGTTATTACCTTTAGGAATGAAATTAAAAAGACTAGGTAAAAAAGTTGTTTATGACGCTCATGAACACATGCCTATGCATATTTTAGAAAAGGAGTGGCTTCCAAAACCCTTTAGATTTTTATTTTCTAAATTTTTCAAATTGTATATGGATTATATATTACCAAAGTTTGATTTTACTATAACTCCACATTCTCATGTTTTAGCAGACCTTAAAACCAAAGTAAAAAATATTGAGTTGATTGCAAATTTCCCTTTAGTCAAAAAATCGACAAATTTTAGTTTTGAAGAATATACAAATAGGGATAATAGAATATGTTATACAGGAACAGTTTATCCTTACAGTAATCAGAAATTGTTGGCTTATGCTTTGAAAAGTATTAATAATTTAAAATATGACATTGCAGGCTACATAGATGTGGATCTATTAAATGAATTAGAATCAATTATACCCCATTCGAAATTAAAATTTCACGGTCGCCTTTCTTTTAATAAATTACCTGAATTTTATAATAATTCAACAATTGGATATGTTTTATATGATTATAAGTTAAACTTAGGGTATAAGTTAGGGTCTTACGGTACTAATAAAATTTTCGAATATATGGAGGAAGGTCTCCCTTTTATTTGTACAGACTACATTTTATGGAAAGAAATTTGTGATAATTATCATTGTGGAATTTATGTTCCACCCGGTGACAAGCAGAAGCTAGAAGAAGCGTTGAGTTTTCTTACAGAGAATAAAGAAGAAGCTTATAAAATGGGTCAAAATGGGAGACAAGCAGTGAAAGATGTATTTAATTGGTCAAGTGAAGAATCAAAGTATATAAAAGTATTTGATAGTATATAATTATAATTTTTAAATAAAAAGTAATGAACAAAGCATTTATTACCGGTGTTACTGGACAAGATGGGTCCTACTTATTAGAATTTTTATTAGATAAAGGCTATGAAGTCCATGCTATAATTAGAAGATCTTCTGTTTTTACTAGCAAAAGAATACCAAAAAAATATTGGAATCATGAAAACTTTAGAAGTTATCATGGAGACTTAACTGACTCAAGTAATCTTCATGCTTTAATTTCAAAAATTAAACCGGACGAAGTTTACAATTTGGCTGCACAATCACATGTAGGTGTTTCTTTTGACGTCCCAGAATATACTGGCGAAGTAGATGCTATTGGTACGATAAGATTATTAGATGCAATTAGAGATACAGGTGTAAATACTAGATTTTATCAAGCCTCAACATCTGAGTTGTTTGGAGGTTTACCAGGAACAGAACCACAAAGTGAAACAACTCCATTTTACCCTAAATCTCCATATGGGGCAGCAAAGTTATACGGATATTGGGTTACTATAAATTACAGAGAATCATATAATATGTTTGCTTGTAACGGTATCTTATTTAATCATGAATCGCCTAGAAGAGGTGAAACATTTGTAACTAAAAAAATAACAAAGGCTGTCGCTAAAATTTTTAAAGGAGAGCAAGATAATTTACAATTGGGTAATATTGATGCTAAAAGAGATTGGGGTTATGCTAAAGATTATGTTGAGATGATGTGGCTAATGCTACAGCAAGATAAGCCTGTAGATTTAGTTGTAGCTACAGGAAAGTGCTACACAATTCGAGAATTTACTGAAATAGCATTTAAGCATGTTGGGATAAACATAACATGGAAAGGTGAAGGAGAAAATGAAGTAGGTGTAGACAAAAAAGATGGTAGAGTATTAGTTATAATTAATCCAAAATATTATAGGCCAGCTGAAGTTGAACTATTATTAGGAGATGCTTCAAAGGCGAAAAACGTTTTAGGCTGGGAATCAAAAACAACTTTAGACGAACTTGTTAAAATAATGGTTGATTATGATCTAGAACACAATGATTATGGTTTTGATTAATTTAATTTAAAAAACATGTATAACGATTTTAAAATAAAATCTTCTCCAATTTTTCCAGAGTTAAAAATTATTAAACCTGATGTTTTCAAAGATAATAGAGGTTTTTTATTTACTGATTATTTAGACTCATTTTTCAAAGATAAATTTACTCCAAGTCTTAATTTTGTTCACAGTAAAAACGCTCACAATAATGCAAAAGTTTTAAGAGGAATTCATGGTGATTTTGATTCATATAAATTAGTGCAATGTATTTATGGTGAAATTTATCAAGTAGTTGTGGATTGTAGAAAGGACTCACCAACTTTCTTACAACATGATAGTTTTACACTAAATCATTTAAAACCTGAAATGATCTTAATGCCACCAGGTTTTGGAAATGCATTTTTAGTTACTTCAGATTATGCTGTATATAATTATAAATTAGCATATGATGGCACTTATAATGACCATGATAAACAGTTTACCTATAAATGGAACGATAAAAAAATTAGTATTAATTGGCCAATTAATGATCCAATTTTATCAAATAGAGACAAATAAAAATATTAAATATGAGAAAAATTAATGATTCCAAAG
>CALKFX010000079.1 GCA_938084875.1 uncultured Flavobacteriales bacterium
TATACATGCTTCATACTACTGGAGAATTGTTTTTGTCTCCTATTGGGCTATCTATGGTTACTAAACTTTCTCCAAAAAGCATGGCTGGAACTGCGATGGGTGCATGGTTCTTAAGTTTTGCTATTGCAAATTATGTTGGAGGAAAAATAGCTGCTTTAACGGGCGGTCATGGCGGTGGAGAAGTGACTTCTGCTGAAGATGGACTTCTTCAATACTTAGACACATTTGCTACAATAGGCTATGTACTTTTAGCAATAGCTGCTATGATATTTGTTCTGAACAAACCTATTCAGAAATTGATGCACGGAGTAGAGTAATCTAAAAAATTTTACTGGGGTTCATTATATTTTTAGGATCAAAAACTTTTTTAATTTCTCTCATTAAATTTAGTTCTGTGTCCTGAAATGCTATATCCATATAGTCCTTTTGTACCCAGCCTATACCATGCTCACCTGAAATAGTTCCTCCCAAAGAAACAGTAAGTTGAAATATTTCTCTTATTGCTAAGGGGAGTTCATTGTCCCATTGTTTTTGGTTTAAATCTCCTTTGATAATATTTACATGTAGATTGCCATCACCAGCATGACCATAGCAAATCGATTCAAACCCATATTTTTTACCAATTTCTTTTACTCCGGATAATAGTTCTGGTAGTTTATAACGAGGCACCACTGTATCTTCCTCCTTATATATACTATTTACTTTAACTGCCTCCCCTATTCTTCTTCGTATAAACCATAACTTTTCTTTCTGGGCTTCATCTTCAGCAAATAAAATATTTTCATCTGAGTTGTGGGCTTCTACAACTTCTAGAACTTTTTGTATTTCGACCATTAAGGGTTCTGGTTGATTTCCATCTACTTCTATTAAGAGCAAAGCTTTTACATTGTCGGACATTTCTAGCTCTGCTTCTTCAATATATTTGATAGTATAATCCACTGCATTTCTATCCATAAATTCCATAGCTGAGGGAACTATACCAGCTTTAAAAATAGAAGCAACTGCGCAGCAGGCGTCTACTGCAGAAGAAAAAGGAACCAAAATTAGTTTATTGTATTTAGTTAATGGAATTAGTTTAAGGGTGGCCTTTGTTATGATTCCTAAAGTTCCTTCACTACCAATCATTAATTGGGTAAGGTTATATCCAGTAGAATTTTTTAAGGTGTCTGCACCTGTTTTAATAATATCCCCGTTAGGTAAAACGACCTCAAGATTCAAAACAAAATCTTTGGTAACTCCATATTTTACAGCTCTAGGACCACCACTATTTTCTGCAATATTTCCACCAATAAAACAACTGCCTCTACTTGCAGGGTCTGGAGCATAATACAATCCTTTTTTAGCTACTTCTTCTTGCAAAACTTGGGTTATAACTCCGGGTTGTACATGAACTTGTAAATTGTCTTGGTCTATTTCTAATATTTTATTGAACCTTTCCATGGAAAGACCAATTCCGCCGTGAATAGAGAGCGAACCACCACTTAACCCGGTTCTTGCACCAATTGGAGTAACAGGTATAGTATTTTCAAATGCCAATTTCATTATTTTTGAAACTTGATCGGCATCTTTTGGTTTTACCAATACTTCTGGTGGATAACTTAAGTTTTCAGTTTCGTCATGCCCATAGTTAATTAAACTTTCTTTATCTATTAGAACATTCTCTTTTCCAACCAGGAGCAAAATTTCTTTTAATATAGATTCAGATATTTTATTATAGGGTTTTTTGGACATTTAACTTAAAAATACATAAAGATGGGTATCAAAAGCACAAATATTTGCAACAAAAGGTAAACAAACAACTTTTTTTACAAAACTAATTGGAGATTTCAATAGGAGCATTATATTTGCACTCGAAAATTTGATTCGTTAGCTCAGCTGGTAGAGCACATCCCTTTTAAGGATGGGGTCCTGGGTTCGAACCCCAGACGAATCACTAAAGCCTTCCTAACCGAGGGCTTTTTTATTTTAGAGCATGTTCAATTAATTGTTCTATTGTCACATAACTTAAAGCTTTATCATGTGTTCCTTCTAAATATACTTTAGGAGCTTTTCCTGCATCGTAGGCTTCTTTCCATCTAAGAACGCATAAACACCACTTATCGCCAGGAACAAGTCCAGGGAAACTATAAGCTTCATTCGGGGTGGTTAGATCGTTTCCTTTAGATTTTGAAAATTCTAGAAACTCTTTGGTCATTACAGAGCACACTACATGGGTTCCATAATCAGAACTTCCTGTATTACAAAACCCGTCTCTGTAGAAACCAGTTTTGGGGTTATTACAGCATAATTCTAGTTTTTCTCCAAATACATTCATCGATTGGGCAATTTCGTGTTGGGAGTTGGATAAAATCATAAATAGAATAATTAGTTTATTTATCATCTATTAAAATTAATAGATAATTTATTAGGTAATAAAATTGATTAAGTTATTTACATTTGTAGTAAATCTACCCAAGTGCTGGAATTGGTAGACGGGCTACGTTGAGGTCGTAGTGCACTATGTGCGTGAGGGTTCGACTCCCTCCTTGGGTACTTCCTTACATATGAGAGGTGTTTGTAAAGAGCAAACATCTCTTATTTTCAT
>CALKFX010000080.1 GCA_938084875.1 uncultured Flavobacteriales bacterium
AAACTTTAATTCTGAGCTTGAAGAAATGAAAACTTCAATGCTTAACAAAAAGTCTTTAGGCTGGGAAGACAAAAGCTTATTGGAAAACTATATTAAAAAGCAGAAGGAGATGCAAAAAGAATTAGAAAAGCTTAAAAATCAACTTCAAAAGGAATTTTCAGAAAGCCAAATAGAAAAAAACAAGGAGATTCTAAAAAAACAAGAACAAATCAGTAAAATGATGGAGGAGCTTATGTCGGATGAAATGAAAAAGCTATTCGATGAGCTAAGTAAATTGTCAGAAGAAATGAATAAAGATAAAATCCTAAAGAAATTAGAAGATGTTGATTTTGCCCAAGAAGACATGCTTAAGGAACTTAACAGAACGATTGAGCATTTTAAAAAAATGGAGATTGAACAAAAAGCTAAAGACCTTTCGCAAGAGCTTAAAGATCTTTCTAAAAAACAAAGCCTATTGATGGAAAAAACTATCGATAAAGATGTTTCAGGATTTGAAAAAAATAAACTACAAGAAAAAATAAAAGAGGGCTTTAATAAAATTCAAAGCGAACTCTCCGATTTAAAAAACAAAAATAATGAGCTTTCTAAGCCTTTAAAAATTGAAACCGAAGAAAGTGAAAAGAAAATAAACCAATCTATAGAAGAGTCTCTTGAAAAAATCGGTGAAAACAAAATGAAAAAAGCTAGTGAAAAACAAGGAGAAACCAGTAAAAGCCTTGATGAATTAGCAGCATCTATGAAAAAACTAAGTAAAGGGGGTGGGGACAAGCCCGAAGAGGACATGGAGTCTTTAAGGGTTTTACTTGAGCAATTAATAACTTTTTCTTTAGACCAGGAAGAGGTACTTGCTGATTTAAAATCAACAAAGACACAGGATCCAAAATATATAGACATAGGACAACAACAAAGAAAGCTTAGTGATAAAATACAAATAATTGACGATTCTTTAACCGCTTTAGCGCTAAGGCAAATTATGTTAAGTGGAAAAATAAACAAAGAGGTGCAAAGCATAAAGCGTTCTTTAAAAAAGAGCATTAAAAGCCTTACTGAACGAAAGACAAAAAACGCACAAATTGAACAGCAAACAGTAATGATGCACGCCAACGAACTTGGTCTTTTGTTAAGTGAAATAATAAATCAAATGCAGCAAAACATGCCTGGCTCTGGGCAGTGTAATAAGCCTGGGGGTAAAAACAAAAAACCCGGAAATGGCCTGCCTAAAAATGCAGAGCAACTTAAACAACAAATTGAGGCAATGAAAAAATTTATGAAGGGTCAAAAAGATGGAAAAAAACCTGGTGAAAGCAGCGCTTCATTTGAGCAACTTGGAAGAATGGCCGCCCAGCAAGCTGCAATTAAAAAACAACTTCAAGAATTATCTCAAGAATTGAATAAAGATGGTTCTGGAAAAGGAAACGCACTAAAAGATTTAATTAAAAAAATAGAAGCTTCAGAAGATGAAATCATAAATAACGATATTTCCTTGTCTACTTTAAAGAGGCAAGAAGAAATAAAGGTTAAGCTATTAGAGCTAGATAAGGCCACAAAAGAACAGGAAGAAGAAGAAAAAAGAGAAGCAAAAGAATCGCTGGAAGACTACAAAAAAAATAATTCTGTTTTGTTTGAAGAGTATTTACAAATTAAAAAGGGGGAAACAGAACTTTTAAAAACTATTCCTCCAAATTTGAAACCTTATTACAAAAACAAAGTAAATGAGTACTTTAAATCTATTGAAAAAGATTATGATTAGTGCTTTAAACCCCGTGGAAAACAAACTATGCCTGCTGTCTAACCCCAAAAGCTTGCTTTCTCTTGAAAGCTGGGTTAATGCTCTGTGTGAATACCACTCCATTGGTGTAGAAATTTACGGAAATATATTAATTGCTCTTTCAGAAGCTGTAAACAATGCTATAATTCATGGAAACAAAAATATTGTTGATAAAGAAGCGTTAGTCATTGCTTCTTTTACTGATGGTTTATTAACATTTACTGTTACTGATCAAGGAGCTGGGTTTAATTTCTTAGACCTGCCAGACCCAACGCTTCCTGAAAACATAGAAAAGCCTCAGGGAAGGGGAATCTTTTTAATGAACCACCTTTCCGATGGTGTTGTTTTTCAAGAGCCTGGAAATGCGGTAGAGATTTCATTTAAAATTTAATTGTTGAGCATTTTTTTTCACAAAGAAAATGTTTCATTTTCTACAGACGAAGAGTTTGTTGTAAAATGGGTTAAAGAAAGTGTTAAGTCTCTTGGGTTTGCTGTGGGAGAGCTATCTTTTATTTTTTGCTCTGACGAGTATCTTAAAGAAATAAATATTAAATATTTAAATCACGATTATTTTACCGATGTTATTACTTTTGACTTCTCCAAGGAAAAGTTACTTTTTGGCGATATATATATATCGACTGACAGAGTAAGAGAAAACTCAAATACATATAACACCTATTTTAATGAAGAATTGTTTAGGGTTATAATACATGGTGTTCTACATTTGTGTGGTTTTAATGATAAAACTGAAGAGGAAAAAAACTTAATTAGATCTAAAGAAAATGAGTTTTTATCTTTAATTAACTGGAAAACAAGGGTTTAGCCCTGTTTCACGTGAAACAATATGCTAAAAGAATATGACATAATTGTTGTTGGAGCCGGACACGCTGGAAACGAAGCTGCTGCGAGTGCTGCCAAAATGGGGTCAAGTGTTTTGCTTATTACAATGAACATGGAGACTATTGGGCAAATGAGCTGCAATCCCGCAATTGGAGGAATTGCCAAAGGGCAAATAGTAAGAGAAATTGATGCTCTTGGTGGGCAAACAGGATATGTAACTGACTTAAGTGCTATTCAATATAAGCTTTTAAACCGTTCCAAAGGGCCTGCAATGTGGAGCCCAAGAGCACAATGCGATAGAAAAATGTTTAGCAACATATGGAGAAAAACTCTAGAAAACATTTCAAACTTAGATTTTTGGCAGGATGTAGTGCAAGAAATAATTGTAGAAAAAAATAAAGTTGTTGGCGTGAAAACATCAATGGGTGTTGAAATTAAATCCAAGGCGGTTGTTTTGAACAGCGGAACATTTTTAAATGGTAGTATCCACCTTGGGGAAAAACAATTTGGAGGAGGGAGAATGGGAGACAAAGCTATTAAGGGAATTACTGCACAGTTAGAGTCTTTAGGCTTTAAGTCTGGGAGAATGAAGACCGGAACACCCGCAAGAGTAGACGGCAGGTCTATAAATTTCACTGTTATGGAAGAACAACCAGGTGATGTTAACCCTGGAAAGTTTTCTTATTTTAATCATACAACTAGCCTTTCAAAACAAAAAAGTTGTTTTATTACTTATACTAATCAAAACACGCACGAGATTTTGAAAGAGGGTTTTGATAGAAGCCCGCTTTTTAACGGCGCTATTAAGTCTGTAGGGCCTAGATACTGCCCTTCCATAGAGGATAAAATAAATAGATTTAGCCATAGGCCAAGGCACCAAATATTTGCAGAGCCTGAGGGTTGGGATACTATAGAATTTTATATAAACGGTTTTTCGAGTAGCCTTCCTGAAGAAATACAGCTTAGTGGACTCAGAACTATAAAGGGTTTTGAAAAAGCAAAAATGTTTAGACCTGGCTATGCTGTAGAGTATGACTATTTTCCACCTACTCAACTGAAACATAGTTTGGAAACGAAACTTATAGAAAACCTTTATTTTAGTGGGCAAATAAACGGAACCACCGGCTATGAAGAGGCTGCGTGTCAAGGGTTAATGGCTGGAATAAATGCTCATTTAAAGATAAAAAATAAGGCGCCTTTTGTGTTAAGCAGAGATGAAGCATATATTGGAGTATTAATTGATGACTTAATTACCAAGGGAACTGAAGAGCCATACAGAATGTTTACTTCAAGAGCTGAGTATCGAATATTGCTCAGACAAGATAATGCAGACATTAGGCTTTCTAAAAAATCTTACGATTTAGGCTTTTTAGAAAAAATCAAACTTGAACAAGTGGAAGAAAAAGCAGAAATGACTAATAAGTTAATGCGATTTACAAAAAAACTTTCTGTTTCTCCTGATGAAATAAATGATACTCTAAGAAAAAAAAGTGGGAGTGAAATAAAGCAAAAAGTAAAAGCTCCAAGCATAATTTCCAGACCAAATATTGGGATAAATGATGTGATTAAAAACAATAAAAAATTAAAAAAATTCATAAAAGAAAATTTAATAAGCGAGGGTGCGCTAGAACAGGTTGAAATAGATTTAAAGTACAGCGGATACATTAACAGAGAAAAAGAAAACGCTGATAAATTAAAAAGACTGGAGTACGTAAAGATACCAGAAGATATTGACTACTTTAAGTTTTCTTCTCTATCTAACGAATCTAAAGAAAAACTAAACGAAGTTAAGCCTGTCAATATTGGCCAAGCGGCTAGAATAAGCGGCATAAAGCCGTCTGATGTTTCAATTTTATTAATTTATTTAGGAAGGTAAGGTTTCACGTGGAACATGAGTTAGAAAAAATAAAAGCCTGTGCAATTTGTGGTGGTGAATCATATAAAAAACATATCGAGGGAAAGGACCATAATGTTAGTGGAAGACTCTTTACAATAAGCGAATGTTTGGACTGTGGCTTTAGGTTTACCAACCCCCGACCAAAAGAGGAGTATATATACAAATACTACCAAAGCAAAGACTACATTTCACACAGTTCTACAAAAAAAGGAATCATTAACAAGGTTTATCACCTGGTTAGACACTATCAATTTTATAAAAAAAGATCGATAATTCATAAACTATCCAATATAAAAAAAGGTAAAATATTGGATATAGGATGTGGCACTGGAGACTTTTTGAAATATATGCAATCCTCAGGGTGGGAAACCGATGGGGTTGAAACAGACAAGGGGGCAAAATTAGTTGCTGAAAAAAACATTGGTAAAAAAATAGAAAAAAGCCTGGACCATTTAAAAGAAGAAAAAAAATATGATGTTATTTCTATGTGGCACGTATTAGAGCATGTTTACAACATAAAAGACTACCTAAAAAAAATAAATAAATTATTGAAAAAGGGCGGCGTGCTGGTTGTTGGAGTTCCTAATTGTGCCTCTTATGATGCTAAAAAATATAAAGAAAACTGGGTTGCATACGACCTTCCTATACATTTATCTCACTTCCAAAAAAACAATATTAAAGAATTGGCAAAAAAGAACAGCTTTGAATTAAAATATATTAAACCGCTAATATTCGACGCCTACTATATTGGAATGCTTAGTGCGAAAAAATCAGGTTCTTCCACTATTGTTGGCTTTTTTAATGGATTAGTGTCGAATTTGAGAGCAAAAAAGTCTGGAGAATACTCAAGTTTAATATATTTTCTTTTTAAACAGGGTTTAAAGCCTTAAAACTGCTTTGGTGTGTTTGAGGGTTTAAAAAAAATAGTAGAGGCGACAGAGGGGCTTTGGAGAAGGGGGTTGCAACCTGTTGATTTTCAAGAAATTAACTTCTCAAGCTTTTTTAATTGTGCTTTAGGGTCTTTTTCTTTGTATAAAATATTGTAAGTTGAAGATATTATTGGTATTTGTTTTGTTTGCTTTATTTTTTTTAGTCTAGTGTAAATGGATTTGGCTGCAGGAAGGCCTTCGGCAACCATGGTCATTTTTTCTATAGCGTTATCTACCGAGTATCCTTTTCCAATTAAAACACCTAGCGATCTATTTCTACTATGGGGCGAGTAACAGGTTACTAAAAGATCTCCCAAATATGCAGGTTGAGAAATAGTTCTATCTTTTGGGTCTAGCAATTGTAGTAGGCGTTTCATTTCGTTGGCACATGACGTGGTTAAAACAGCTATAAAGTTATCTCCATAGCCTAATCCAGAAGACACGCCAATTAATATTGCATAAATGTTTTTTAGAATTGCCGCATACTCTGTGCCAATAATGTCATTGGATGTTTTGGTGTTGATGAACTTTGTGTTAAATATGTTTTTTATGTGTGGCTGTATGTCAGTGTTGTTGATGGAAACTGTTAAATAACTCTGTTTTTCAAGAGCTACCTCTTCTGCGTGACAAGGGCCTGAAATGACACCATAATTAAGATTTGGAGAGATTGAATTAAAAAAATCATGAGGAGTTGAGTTTTTTTCTGGAATAACACCCTTCACAGCAGAAAGAACAGTTTTATTACTAAGAATATCTCCTTTGTTTTTAAATACAGAATAAATAAACTCAGATGGAATTGCAACAATAACCAGGTCGCTACTATGAATTATTTCATCAATATCGTTATAAAAAGTAATGTTTTTGGTATTTAACTTACAATTAGTAAGGTATTTGGTGTTTCTCTTTTTAAGAAGAATTTGGTTTTTAAGCCGTTCTCTTCTAACCCACCAGTTTACGTGATTTTTTTTTGACAAAATAGAAACAATTGCCGTTCCCCAGCTACCTGCGCCAATGACTGATAATTTCATAAAGTGTTTCTGTGTGAGTTAACAACCTCTCTAAAACAAATCTTAAACCACTCTGTATAATTTTCAGGAGTTGTTTTAATTTCGTTTCCAATGTCTTCAAGAGTTTTATAAGTATACCCTTCTACTTCTTCTGGGTTTATAATAGGTAACTCATTAGTGAAACCAAAAAAAACATGATCAAACTCGTGTTCGTATAGGTTGTTGTCAAGCTTGGCTTTGTAAATGAAGTCAAATTGTTTTTTAAGAGCGCTTCGCATTCCCATTTCCTCTAACAGCCTTCTTTTCGCAGCTTCCTTTGTTTTTTCGTTTTGTCTTGGGTGGCTGCAGCAGGTGTTGGTCCATAGTCCGCCAGAATGGTATTTATTAACTGCTCTTCTTTGTAAAAGAAGTTCGTTTTTGTTATTAAAAATAAAGACAGAAAACGCCCTGTGAAGAAGGCCTTTAACATGGGCTTCTTGCTTCTCCATGGTGCCAATCTCATTATCGTTGTTATCTACTAAAATTACTTTTTCTATCATTTAGAAAGTGTTTTTTTTCTATAAGCTAGTTCCCAGGCTGTTAAGAACACAAATCTAGAAACTCTTTCTAGTTTTAAAAAATCTATCTTCTCAAAATCATCCGTTGGTTGGTGGTAGTCTTCGTGTAGTCCTCCAAAATAAAAAATCACAGGAATGTTATTTCTTGCAAAATTATAATGGTCTGAGCGTTGGTAAAAATTATTTGGGTCATCTAAAGCGTTGTAGGTGTAATCTAACTTAAAGCCTACGTGTTTTTTGTTTATCTGTTCGTTAATTGAGTGCAACTCTTTACTAATTCTGTCGGAACCTATTAAATAAATATAGTTGTTGTCTTGTTGTATAGTATCCTGTCTTCCAACCATATCAATATTTAAGTCCGCTATCGTTTTTGAAAGAGGGAAAACAGGGTTTTCAGTGTAAAACTGTGAACCGAAAAGGCCTTTCTCTTCACCAGAAACCGCGAGAAATAATATTCCTCTTTGTGGTTTATTTCCTTCGTCAAGAGCCTTTTGAAAAGCTTTAGAAATAGACATGAGAGAGCTTGTGCCAGACCCGTCGTCGTCTGCTCCATTACATATTTCTCCTCTATCATAGCCAATATGGTCGTAATGTGCAGAGATAACAATTATTTCGTCGGTAACTCCAGGAATAAATCCTAACACATTTTCACTTGTTTTTGTTTGAGAAACACTTGTTTTAAAAGAAATAGTGTTAGTATCTTGGTTTAGTTCTTTTATTATTTTCTCATCCACAACAAAAACAGGGGGAAGGGGTTTAGATTTTTGATTACCGTGCATTTTCATTATTGGATATTCTAAATATTTTTTAATGTTCAAGTCTGTGTTTGAATAATTTTCCTTTTTGAAAATAACAGCAATAGCTCCTTCTTTTTTTGCTGTTTTTACTTTTTTTCTCCAGTTTCCTTCCTTTTTATCTATTATACCGTTTGGAATACCCTCTTTTAAAATAACGGCTTTTTCTTTAACATTTAATCCAAGGAAATCATTTCGTTGGAAAGAATTGATTCCATAGCCAACATCAACTGCTTCAATATTATTAAAAGAACTATTAATAGGGTTTCCAAAAGTGTAATAATCTTTAATGAAAGTTAACTTAGATCCATTATACGAAAAGTTTACTTTTGAAAAATCTAATACATCAACAGGGAAACTCTGTAAATAACCTGTGTCGCCGTAAGGGCTTTTAATATTGTTTTCAATAAAATGTTTATTAATATAGGCAGCTGCTTTTTTTTGGCCTATTGTTGTTGTTTCTCTACCCTCAAACTCGTCTGAAGAAAGAATCTTTAGGTGTTTTTTTAGTTCTTTTTGTGTTATTGTTTTTGAATATTGCTCTGCTTTATTTTGATTTGTTTTTAAAGTGTGGGTAGCAGGTAGTAAAATACCACAAGAGCTAGAAAGAAAAAAAAGAAGTAAATAGATTGTTTTTTTACGCATTTATTTTGTCCATTCTTTTCTTATGCCTTCCTCCTTCAAAATCAGTTTGTAAAAAAACTTCTATTATTTGAACGGCATTATTTTTATTAATAAATCGAGCTGGTAAAGCTAACGCATTTGCGTTGTTGTGTTGTCTTGCTAGTTTTGCTATTTCTTGGCTCCAACAAAGAGCACAACGAATATCTTTGTGTTTGTTTGCAGACATTTGAATACCGTTTCCAGAACCGCATATTAAAATGATTAAATCACACTTTTCTTTTTTGTAAACGGAAACTGCTTTATGGGCAAAGTCCGGATAATCTACACTTTCGATTGTATTAGTGCCAACATTAATAAACTCGTGTTTGGAATTAAACACTTGTATTATTTGTTCTTTCAATTCTACCCCCGCGTGATCACTTCCTATACTAATTTTCATGTTGGTTATTTGTTAATTAAATTTTAGTAAGTTTTATTGTTTATATTGAATTTATATTCGGTATTAAAAAAACAATAAAAACTCTTATTTTTTTTATTTAAATACCAATTATTATCCATGCAGATATCAACAGTTTTTTTATGTTTTTTAAGTTTACTTATTAACTAATTTTGACTCCAAGTTTATTAAAAAAAATTTAATAAGTCTTTAAAATGTTGATTTATAATAATTTATTTTATTATTAATTGTTTACTATTTGTTAATTAAAGTATAATTTGAATTAAATTATAAATACTATGTCTTTTTATAAACATATTAACAATCATAATAATAATAAATGGTTTTATATAATCTTTTTTTTAATATATATAAATGTTAATTACTCTCAAGATAGTATTTACAAAGAATTTTTTTTTAGTTCTGGAGAAATAAGTAGCAAAGGTTACTTAATTAATAATTTACCTGGCGGAAAATGGGTAAGTTACTATTCTAATTCCAAAATTAAATCTATAGGATATTGGAAAAACGCTTTATTGGATAGTTCTTGGGTTTTTTATGATTCTATCGGAAGAATAACGCTTAAGGAGAATTACAAAGAGAACTTTAAAAACGGCTATTCTTATGAATACGACACAAATGGCTTAGTAATTAGAAAAACTTTCTATATAGATGGTAAAAAAGAAGGAAAAGAAGTAATTTATTTTAAAGGATCTCAGCAAGTAAAGCTTGAAAAAAACTACAAAAACAATATTAAAGATGGTATTTCAAAAGAATATGATTATGATGGTAATATTTTACTTATAAAACAATATGATATGGGGGTGGTTAATAAAAAAGAAGAATTAAATAGATTGGACTCTGATGGTAAAAAAAATGGTGTTTGGAAAGAGTTTTATGAAAATGGAAATATAAAATTAGAACATACTTTTTTTCATGGTGAGAAAGATGGTATTTCAAAAAAATACGATAAAAAGGGGAAATTACTGGAGCTAGAAACTTTTGATAAAGGAAAAAGAAAAAGCAATAATATTTCTTTAGGAATAGAATTAACAGAAGTTAAACTTGAAAACGGATTATATGCCAAAGGAATATTAACTAAAAACGTAAAAAATGGCTTATTCAAAGTTTTTGATTCCTCTTATAAAGAAGTATACTGTAATTTTTATAATAGAGACACTTTAATTTACACAGGGAGATACGATTCTATTAATAATAAAACAGGTAAATGGTTGTATTTTTGGCCCAATGGAAATATTAAAAAAACAGGAACATATATTTTAAATGAAAAAAATAAAGAATGGAAGTATTTCTACGAAGATGGTTCCATTCAACAAAAAGGAAACTTTATAAAAAATAAACCACACGGAACATGGGAATGGTGGTATGAATCAGGTCAAAAACGAAGAACTGAGGATTATGAAAAGGGAAAAGAGAAGGGCTTTGTTTTTGAATATGACACAACGGGAAAAGTTATTGTAGAAGGAGAATACTTTTATGGATTAAGAGAAGGAGTTTGGATGTATGAAATAAACGATTACCAAGAGAAGGGTTCTTATATAGGTGGTATGAAAACAGGAAAGTGGAAAAAAACATATATTTCCACAAATAAAGATAAATTTAAAGGGGAATACCTAAATGATATTCCTATTGGCAAACACATTTATTATTATCCTAACGGACAGATAATAACAGAAGGAAAATATAAAAATGGAGAAAAGGACGGGGAGTGGATTTACTACAACGAGTTAGGGGATATTATAATTACCTATCTATATAAAGATGGAAGAGAGTTTAAAAGAGATGGGGTAAAAATTAAGTATTGAGATATCTATTGATTATATTATTTTGCTCTTTTAGTTTGAAATTCTTTTCGTTTGCAGATAAAATTGAATTTAAGAGTTTTGGAATTATAACGATAGGAGACCAAGAAAATTACATAGGAAAACACTTATGGGAATTAAAATTTTTTATAGAAGACTCTCTTTTTTCTATAAGCTTGGAATCGAAAAATAACCAAAAATATATTTACTATAATTTAAGTGAAAAATTAGAACTTAAAACATTAGATATTCTAGAAAAAAAAGAAACACTTTTTATAATATATAAAGACTCAAATAAAATATTTGAGAAAAAAACTAAAATTAACTTTAATATTAATAATAGTTATTTTATACAAACAACCAAACAACCAAAAAACACAAATATCAGAGGGGAAATAAAAGATTTTTATAAAATAGAAACACAAAGTGATAAATATACTTTAGTTAGAACGGTTCAGAAGGATATGTTTATTTACTGGTATATTTTAAAAAATGAAAAAATAATAAATATACATTCAGAGAAAAAAAACCAGAAAGAATTTAATTACGGACAAATTATAGTAACGAATATTATAGATGAAAAAATCCCAGAATTTACTTTTATTTATAAAACCAAAGACAATATAAAATTTATAACCCTTAGTGAAAAAGTTAAAATAACATCCGAAAAAGGAAAGTTTAAAAACTATGGTTCTTTTGTTGATTTATCTGTTTACAAAGGATTTTTACAATACAACTTTAAAAAAATTGGCTAACATTTTTATTATACCAACACCAATAGGAAACCTTGGCGATTTTACTTTTAGATCTAAAGATGTTCTAGAAAAAGTCGATAAAATCTTTGCTGAAGATACTAGAACTACCAAAAAATTACTTTCTCATTATTCAATAAAAACACCAATTTTTTCTTACCATCAACACAATGAACACCATGTTGTAGATATAATTATTTCTGAAATAATAGAAAAAGATATTAAAATAGCATTAGTTTCTGATGCAGGAACACCTGGTATAAGTGATCCTGGATTTTTATTAATAAATAAAGCAAAACAAAATAAAATACCTGTGTCTTGTTTACCTGGAGCAACCTCTTTAATTCCTGCTCTTGTACAATCTGGTTTTCCAACAGATGAGTTTAGTTTTTATGGTTTTTTACCGCATAAAAAAGGAAGAAAAGGAAAACTTTTAAAAATCATTAATAATCCACACACATTAGTTTTGTTTGAATCTCCACACCGATTATTAAAGCTTCTTTCTGAACTAAAAGAAAATCTTCATGAAACAAGAAGAATAAATATATCAAGAGAAATATCAAAAATTCATGAAGAAAATATTAACGGAACAGCAGAAGAATTACTTTTACATTTTCAAAATAAAAAAGTAAAAGGAGAAATAGTTTTAGTTATAGATAAACTACCCAAGAAAATTAAATAATGGAAGAATACAGCCCTCAAAAAATAGACAAAAAGTGGCAAAAGTATTGGGAAGAAAATAAAACATTCAGCTCAAGGGTTAATACTAATAAACCCAAGTTTTACGTATTAGACATGTTTCCTTATCCATCGGGTGCTGGACTACATGTTGGACATCCACTGGGTTACATTGCCTCTGATATTTACGCTAGATATAAAAGGTTATTAGGATTTAATGTTCTACACCCAATGGGCTATGATTCTTTTGGTCTTCCTGCAGAACAATACGCTATCCAAACAGGTCAACACCCCGCAGTTACTACCAAAACCAATATAGAGGGAGGAGTAGATAATGAGGGAAACAAAATTATAGGTTACAGAAAACAATTAGACAAAATTGGTTTTTCTTTTGACTGGGATAGAGAAATAAGAACATCAGACCCCAACTATTACCAATGGACGCAATGGATATTCAAAGAAATTTTTAATTGTTGGTATAACAATAAAACACAAAGAGCAGAAAAAATAGAAAAGCTTGTAAAGTGTTTTGAAAAAGAGGGAAATACCAATATAAATGCGGCAACGAATTATGATAAAGTTTTTTCTTCCTCTGATTGGAAAGATTTTAAGGAAGAAGAAAAACAAGAAGTATTATTAGAATACCGACTAGTTTACCTATCCAATACTTGGGTAAATTGGTGTCCTGAACTTGGAACAGTTTTAGCCAATGACGAGGTTAAAAACGGAGTTTCAGAAAGAGGGGGACACCCTGTAGAACAAAAAAAAATGCGACAATGGTGTATGCGAATTACTGCATATGCAGATCGCCTAATAAAAGACTTAGATAATCTTGACTGGACAGACGCCATAAAAGACACGCAAAAAAATTGGATAGGAAAATCTCAAGGTGCATCTATTTTTTTTAAAACAAACGGAGAAAAAAGACATACTATAGAAGTTTTTACAACAAGGCCCGATACTATTTTTGGGGTTTCTTTTATTGTTTTAGCACCTGAACACGAACTAGTAAAAAAGATTACTACTAAAGATCAAGAAAAAGTAATTAAAAAATACCAAAATTCCTCCAAATTAAAAACAGAAAGAGAAAGAATTAGCAATGTAAAAATAACAACAGGTGCATTTACTGGTGCCTATGCAATACATCCATTTACAAATAAAAAAATTCCTATTTGGATAGGAGATTATGTTTTAGCCAATTATGGCACTGGAGCAGTTATGTCTGTTCCTTGTGGAGATCAAAGAGACTGGGAGTTTGCAAAACAATTTTCACTAGATATACCCAACGTATTTAAAGACAAAGACCTCTCTAAAGGCGCATTTACTGAAAAAGATGCAACCATTATCAACTCTAAGTTTTTAGATGGATTAAGCGTAAAAGAAGCAATTAAACTTGCAATTTTAAATATTGAGAAAAAAGGCTATGGAAAAGGAAAAACACAATATAAAATTAGGGATGCTGTTTTTTCTAGGCAACGTTATTGGGGGGAGCCTTTTCCTGTTTACTATAAAGGAAAAACACCATACATTCTTAAAGAAGAAAACACAGTAAAACTACCAGAAATAGACAAGTATTTACCAACCGCAGATGGAAGCCCTCCTTTAGCAAGAGCACAAAAAGATTCTTGGGGGATTGACTATCCAGGAGACAGAATGGAATACAACACTATGCCTGGTTGGGCAGGAAGCAGTTGGTATTTTTTAAGGTTTATGGATCCAAACAACGAAAAAGAGTTTGTAAACAAAGAAATAGCAAACTACTGGCAAAATGTTGACTTATATATAGGTGGGGCAGAACACGCAACAGGACACCTTTTGTATTCTAGATTTTGGACAAAAATACTATACGACTTAAACTATATTCCTTTTAATGAGCCTTTCCAAAAATTGATTAACCAGGGAATGATTCAAGGAAACTCAAGGTTTATTTATAAGCTTAAAAGCGAAGTAACCAACCATACTAACCCAATTTATTTTTCGAAGTCTATAGTAGAAGATTTGGAAAAAAGAAAAGCAGACCCGATAGAAAAATTCAAAGAAAAACTTAAAAAAACAAGTCTATATTACGTAAATCAAAAAACAATAAACCTTCTTTACGAGTCTTTACAATCATACGTCTCAAAAATACATGTAGACATAAACCTAGTTAGTGGTTATGAACTAGACACGCAAGCATTTAAAAAATCAAGAAAGGAATTTAACAAATCTGAATTTGTTTTTGAAGATGAAAAATTCTTATGCCCTGGGGAGATAGAAAAAATGTCCAAATCCAAATACAACGTTCAAACACCCGACGCTCTTGTAGAAAAATTTGGTGCAGACACCCTTCGTTGTTATGAAATGTTTTTAGGCCCGTTAGAACAACATAAACCATGGGATATTCAAGGAATAACAGGCGTTGAAGGCTTTTTAAAAAAACTATGGAGACTTTTTTATAAAGACAATAAGCTTAATATTTCTAATGATGAACCAACAAAACAAGAGCTAAAGTCTATTCATAAAGCAATAAAAAAAACCCAAGAAGATTTAGAACGGTATTCGTTTAATACACCAGTTTCTATTTTTATGATTTGCGTCAACGAACTAAGCACTCTAAAATGTAATAAAAAAGCTATTCTTTCCGATCTTTGCCTGATAATTTCACCATATGCACCACATATTTGCGAAGAGCTTTGGCAAAAACTAGGAAACAAAGAAAGTATTTCTTTCGCCAAATTCCCTAAACACAACCCAAAATATCTTGTGGAAAACAGCCACAAATACCCTGTTTCTTTTAATGGAAAAATGAGATTTATTTTGGAGCTGTCGGTAAACTCAAGCAAGGAGGAAATAGAAAAACAGGTTATAAAAAATGAAAAAACACTAAAATATTTAGAAGGAAAAACACCTAAAAAAGTAATAGTGGTTCCAGGAAAAATAGTAAATATTGTTGTTTAGGACGACTTATTTTTAAATATATTCCCAAAATCCAAATCTTCTTTTCTCACCAGTTTTTTGTAAAATACTATTATTAGAAGAACACTAGACGAGATGCAGGCATCAGCAACGTTAAAAACAGGTGGAAAAACTTCTTTTTCTGCAAAACCAAAAGGAGCCCATGACGGCCAATAAATTTCCAAATGAATCATATCCACTACACAACCCTCTAAAAAACCTGCATAACCCCCATTAAAAAAGGTAGAAACTCCAGAATACCCTACCCAGTAATCTATTTCGTTGTTCCAGCTAGTTCCAGAGCTAAAAACCAAACCATAAAACAAGTTGTCAATAATGTTTCCAAGGGCACCGGAAAAAATAAAACATACCAACACTATAAAAATCTTGTTTGCTTTATTTTTTATAAGAACAAAAATATATTTTCCTATAAAAAAGACGGCAACCAATCTAAATACACCAAGAACATACTTGCTCGCTAAGCCGCCAAAGGACAAGCCGAAGGCCATACCAGGGTTTTCAACAAAATCAAAACGAACAAATCCGAAATCAAAAATATTTTCCCCTAAACTATAGTTGGTTTTAACCCAAACCTTTAGAGATTGGTCTAAAAGAAGAACCACTAAAACAATAAATAATGGAAAATATTTTTTAATCAATACTAGCTAGTTTTCAGCCTTTTTTGCCTCAATGCTAAGCGTTGCGTGAGGAACAAGCTTTAGTCTTGCTTTGCTAATTAGCTTTCCTGTTTTTCTGCAAATACCGTAGGTTTTATTATTTATTCGAACCAGAGCATGTTCTAGATTTGTTATAAATTTTTCAGTTCTAGAGGCAAGCTGTGCGTTTTCTTCTCGCATTAATGTTTCAGCTCCATCTTCCATCATATTGAAAGAACGCCCAGTATCATCTGTTCCATGGTCGTCTTTATGAGAAAGAGAACCTTTTAAAATTAACAAGTCTTCCCTAGCTTCGCTAAGCTTTCTTTCAATTATCGACCTGAACTCTTCAAGATCAGCATCTCCATATCTGTTTTTTTCTTTAGTCATGACTATATTATTTTACCTTCTCAATTAAATACTTAAAACTCTCGCTTTCTTCAACGATTTCATTCCCCTCTAATTTAGAAACAAAATCTAAACTATCCGTTAAAGTCTCGGAACAAATATAATTTAAATTGTTTTCAATAGCCCCTTGATCTTCTTTACTACACAAAACTTTTATACCTATTAAATCATTAACCTCTAACCCTTTTTCTTTTCTAAGGTTTTGAATTTTATTAATAAAATCTCGAGCAAAACCCTCCTCCTTTAGCTCCTTACTAATAGAAACATCTAAAGCCACTGTAATATTTCCTGCGGTTGCTATTTCCCAACCAGGAACATCAGCAGTCACTATTTCAACATCGCCTTTGTAAAGAAAAAGAGGACCAGAGCCGAGGCTAATTACTTTTTCTCCTTCCATTTCAAATAAAGAAACCTCTTCACTAGACCAAGAGTCAACCAAACCTGCAATTTCTTTCATGTCTTTTCCGTGTTTTGGACCAAGAACTTTAAAATTGGCCTTAGCTTTCTTTTTCAACAAGGAGTTGTCTTTAGAAATAAACTCGATAGACTTGATATTTACTTCTGAAAGAATAATTTCTTTTACATCACGAATAGCGCTTTCAAAAGCCGTGTCTAAAGATGGTATTAAGACCCGAAAGAGCGGCTGACGGACTTTTATTCTAGTTTTTTTCCTTAAGCTCAAAATAAGAGAAGAAATTTTTTGTGCCAACCCCATTTTATACTCTAAATCTTTATTAATAAACTCTTGATTACACAAAGGAAAGTTGGCCAAGTGAACAGATTCTTCCTTAGTAGACAAATCACTGTAAAGCAAATCACTATAGAATGGCGCAATTGGAGACATTAAAATACTAACCTTTTGTAAACAAAGAAAAAGTGTCTCATAGGCAGCTTTTTTGTCCTCGTTCATTTCTCCTTTCCAAAACCTTTTTCTACACAACCTAACATACCAGTTACTGAGCTCGTCAATAACGAAAGACTGTATTAATCTCGCTGCTTTGGTTGGCTCATAGTCGTTATAAGAACTCTCTACAGATTGGACCAAGGAATTCAGCCTTGAAAGAATCCAAAGGTCTATTTCCTTTGTTTCTTTGGAAAGGTTTTTTTCTTCAAAGCGAAAATCGTCTAGGTTGGCGTAAAGCGCAAAAAAACTATAAGTGTTAAAAAGTGTTCCAAAAAACTTCCTTGTCACCTCTTCAATTCCCGCTAAATCAAACTTTAGATTTTCCCAGGGCTGGGCATTAGAAATCATATACCACCTTGTAGCATCTGGTCCATATTTTTCTAGGGTTTTAAACGGGTCTACAGCATTACCAAGACGCTTGGACATTTTTTGCCCCGACTTGTCTAATACCAAACCGTTTGAAACAACATTTTTGTAAGCTACCGAACCTTTTGTCATTGTGGCTATTGCATGAAGAGTGTAAAACCACCCTCTTGTTTGGTCCACCCCCTCAGCGATAAAATCTGCAGGAAAAGATTTGTTCTCGTCTATCATTTCCTTGTTTTCAAAAGGATAGTGCCACTGGGCAAAAGGCATGGACCCAGAGTCAAACCAAACATCTATTAAGTCACTTTCACGATAAAGAGGCTTTCCTTCTTTAGAACTAAGAACAACCTTATCTACAAAACTTTTGTGTAAATCAAAAAAAGTATAATTCTCTTTAGAAAAGTTATTTGCTTCAAAATCGGCTAATGGATTTTTTTTCATATGGCCGTTTTTTAAAGAAAAATCAATTTCTTTTTTCAACTCTTCCACAGACCCAATGCATAAGACATCCTTTCCGTCTTCGCTTCTCCATATTGGAATAGGAATTCCCCAAAACCGCGACCTTGAAAGGTTCCAGTCGTTGGCATTTTCTAACCAGTTTCCAAACCTGCCTGTTCCAGTAGATTCAGGCTTCCAATTAATATCTTTGTTTAGCTTGACCATGCTGTTTTTAAAGGAAGAAACTTTTATAAACCAAGAATCTAACGGGTAGTACAAAACAGGTTTGTCTGTTCTCCAACAGTGAGGATAGCTGTGCTCGTATTTTTCTACCTTGAAAGCCTTGTTTTCTATTTTAAGGGCTATTGCAATTTCAACATCTACAGATTTTCTGTCCTTGTCTTCGTGTTTATAGTAGGCGTCTTTTACAGGTTTTCCGCTTAAGTAACCAAGACCATCGATAAACTCTCCTTTTAGGTTTACTAGCGGAACCAACTCCCCTTCACTATTTTTAACCAACATAGAGGGAATTCCAGAATCAGCTGCCACCTTTGCATCGTCAGCACCAAAAGTAGGAGCAATATGCACAATTCCTGTTCCGTCTTCGGTAGAAACAAAATCCCCATGAATAATTTTAAAGGCAGCTTTAGGTCTTTCAAAAGGTTTGGCCAAAGGCATTAATTGTTCGTATGACAAACCCACCAAATCTTCTCCCTTAAAGGTTTTAATAACCTCAAAAGAATATTCTTTCGAAGAATCTATTTCAGAGCCTAAGGGAACATATGGACCAGAAAAAACCGAACCAAGAAGTTTTTCAGCCAAAATAACCACAATTGGCTTTTTAGTATATTGATTGACAGTTCTAACCAAAACATAATCTACCTTTTTATTTACAGCAAGAGCGGTATTGGAGGGCAACGTCCAAGGAGTAGTTGTCCAGGCGAGCAAATAAACATCCTCATCTCCATCCCAAAAAGATACAGGTGTTTTGTTTATTTTAAACTGTGCAGTAATAGAAGTATCTTTAACATTTTTATAGCACCCAGGCTGGTTTATTTCATGGGAGCTAAGCCCTGTTCCCGCCATGGGAGAATAAGGCTGAACAGTATACCCCTTGTAGATTAAGTTTTTTTCAAACGCTTGTTTAAGTATCCACCAAACAGACTCTATATACTTATTTTCATAGGTAACATATGGGTCTTTAGTGTCTACCCAGTAACCCATTTTTTCGGTTAAGTCGTTCCACACGTCTGTATATCGCATCACAGCCTTTTTACAGGCATCGTTGTACTGTTCAATACTAATTGTCTTTCCAATGTCTTCTTTGGTAATGCCTAGTTCTTTTTCTACCCCTAATTCTACTGGAAGTCCATGGGTGTCCCACCCAGCTTTTCTATTTACGTAATAACCTTGAAGTGTTTTGAAACGACAAAACACATCTTTTATCGTTCTCGCCATTACGTGGTGAATTCCAGGAAGACCGTTTGAAGAAGGGGGTCCCTCATAAAAAACAAAAGAAGAACCTCCCTTTCTTAAGTCCATGCTTTTTTTAAAAGTTTCGTTTTCTTTCCATCTTTTTAAAACGACATCTGCAAAATCAGGTAGGGTAAGCTCTTTTCGAGTGTTAAACAAGTTCATGTGTAAATTAATTTTTAAAATTTAAGCTTAAGTCTACTTTTCTATGGTTATTAAAAATGGGTTTTTTTCTCCTTTTTGATCGTATTTTTTTTTGTTTTTCTTCACTAAGTAATGTGGTTTCTATACAAGCCGGAGAACAACAATTTTTATTTTTTTTCTTACAACCCTCACACTGAATAAAAAGCAAATTACAGTTTAAATTGGCACAATTGGTGTGGTTGTCACTTTTTTTACCACATTGGTGGCAATTGCTGACAACATCTTCAGAAACTCTTTCTCCAAGCCTGTTGTCAAAAACAAAGTTTTTTCCTTTAAATTTATTTTCTAACCCATGTTCTTTAACCTCCTGGGCATATCGTACAATTCCACCAGACAGCTGATGAACCTCTTTAAAGCCTTCGTTTTTTAGGTAAGCGGAGGCTTTTTCACACCTAATTCCACCAGTACAATACAGTAGTACTTTTTCATTTTCCTTTCCCGACAGAAGGTTTTTTACCAAAGGCAACTCTTCTTTAAAAGTAACAGAGTCAGGAAGTAAAGCTCCACTAAAATGTCCAACCTCACTCTCGTAGTGGTTGCGCATATCCACTACAATTGCCCCCTTTTCCATTAATTCATTCCATTCTTTCGCGTTAACATGTTTTCCGGGGTTTGTAACATCATAGTCGCTTGGCTTTAATCCGTCGGCAACAATTTGATCTTTAACCTTGATAGTTAGCTTGAAAAATGAGTAATTATTTTTTTCAATAGCCTCTTTAAAGTCTAAATCTTTAAAATGCGCAATACCCTTAACCTGGGCCTTAAAAGCCTCTAAGTTAAAATCAGGAACAGAAACCTGCGCATTAATTCCCTCTTCTGCCACATAAACCCTTCCTAAAACACACAAAGCCTCCCACTGCTCAAACAAAAGGTCTCTTAGTCTTTCAGGTTTCTTAATTCTTACATATTTATAAAAAGACAAAACAGTCCTGTCAAAACCTTCTTCAGCAATTTTTTTGGCTGCTTGTTTCTTATTTAGTTTATTATAGCGTAAGATTTTAGACACATTAAAAAGTTTAAGAATTGCAAAAATAGAAAAACATCCCTAAATGTTTTAATTTTACCATTCTTTAGCAATCAAAAAACAGCGATGTTTCTTTTAGAAAGAATACTTAACGAACAACTTTTCCTTTTAATTATAATAGCAATATCGACTATTTTAATTAGCTACTGTGTAAAAAACCGTCCTCTACTTTTAAAAAGCATAGCTTTGGCCCATTTAAAAAAAACAGAGTTCAGGTTTGTTTCCAATAATACCCAAGACCAAATAGTAACCATTCTGTTTTGGACGTCTGTAGCTCTACAAATAACAAGTGTTTTTCTTTTTCTAGATGAAAAAAACAATTTTAATATTTTTGTAATCGTACTGTTTTTTGCTTTTATTATTGTTAAAAGAGCAACAATTTTCATTTCGGAAATAATTTTTCAAACCAAAACACTATTAGAAACCTACTACACCTCTTTTGTGGTGATGGTTATTCATCTTGGCTGGCTCTCTCTACCTTTCTCTATTTACAAAATAATCTACCACAACCTAATTTCATTACAAATGATTAAGACCTTAAACATGGGACTTTTTAGTATTGTTTCTTTATATCTACTGATTAGACTTGTAATTTTAATAAATACCGCAAAAAACGAGGCAGTTTCTTTTTTACACATAATTTTTTACCTTTGCACACTTGAAATTTTACCAGCGGTATTAATTTTAAGCTATTTAATTAGTTGACAGAAATTTATCATGTAATCTAAATTGTAGTTAAAATGAAGATTAAGTCCATACTAGTATCACAGCCAAAACCAAAAAGCAACAAAAACCCTTTTCATGATTTGGCAAAAAAATATTCCTTGAAAGTTGACTTTAGGTCTTTTATTCACGTTGAAGGGGTAGACCCAAAAGATTTTAGGCAGCAAAGAATAGATATGTCTAGCTATTCAGCAGTAATTTTTACTTCAAGAATGGCCATTGACCATTATTTTAGAATTGCCAAACAAACCAGGTTTACAGTACCTGATCACATGAAATATTTTTGTGTCTCGGAAGCAGTTGCTTATTACCTACAAAACTACGTAGTTTACAGAAAAAGAAAGATTTTCCACGGAAAGCAAACCTTTAAAGATTTAATGGAGCTTATTGTTAAGCACAATACCGAGAGATATTTGGTTCCGTGTTCTGACATTCAACGAAAAAACATCCCCGATCAGCTGGAGGAAAACCAAATTAAATTTAAAAACACCACTCTTTATAAAACAGTTTGTAGCGACCTCTCAGACTTAGAGGACGTAAAGTATGATATTCTTGTCTTTTACAGCCCTTCCGGAATCCAGTCTCTAATGAAAAATTTTCCAGACTTTGAACAAAACGGAACAAAAATTGCTGTTTTTGGCCAAACTACTGTAAAAGCAGCTGAAAATGCAGGTCTTAGAATAGACATAAAAGCACCAATGCAGGGAGTTCCATCAATGACCATGGCCATTGACAAATACCTAAAAGCAGCTCAAGGATAAAGCTTTTTTTAAAAGTTTTTAAAATGCTTAGAAACACCTACATACTTTCTAATCGAAAAGTTATTTCCGAGTTATTTAAAACAGGCTCCAAAAAAACGGTTAAGCCACTCACTCTTACCGCCATGCCTTTTGAGAAAAACAAAGTTCTATTTGCTGTTTCTAAAAAGCACATTCCAAAGGCGGTAGATAGAAATAAAATTAAAAGGCAAATGCATGCAATATATTTTAATAATTTAGAGTTGTTTTTACAAGAGCCAACAAAAGCAATAGCACTAACCCATGTTTCTAGATCGCCAACCAGCTTTGTAGAAATAAAAAAAAGCATGACAACACTTTTCAGTATAATAGAATGAAGATAAAAAAGCTAAAAGTACTATTTCTCTTGCCAATAGCCTTCTTGATAACCTCAAGTAAGAAAACTGACCCAGATTATTTTGAAATAAGTAAGAATTTAAAGTTAGTAGCTTCTGTTTATGAAAAAATCAACAATTATTATGTGGATGAAATTTTACCAGGTAGAGTGATGAAAAAAGGAATAGATGCAATGCTAAAATCCTTGGATCCTTATACTGTATATATTTCGGAAGCTCAAATTGAAGACTTTAGATTTACCACAACAGGCGAGTACGGAGGCATAGGAGCAAGCATAAAGAAAAGAAATAACAAAACTTTGATTTCTGAACTCTATGAAAACTCACCAGCTGAAAAAAGCGGTTTACTTCCGGGAGATGAAATTAAGACCATTGACGAAATAGAGATTAGCAGCAAAACACTAGAGGAAATAGGCAGCCTGCTAAAAGGCCCTGCAGAGTCTACAATAACACTTAAAATTAACAGAAACAATCAGCTCTTAGAAAAGCCCGTAAAAAGGGAAAAAATACAAATTCCTGCTGTTAATTTTTATAAAAAAATTAATCCAAGTACTGGCATCATAAAACTCACCTCTTTTACCAACACAGCCTCAGCAGAATTTAAAAAAGCACTTTCTTTATTACAAGAAGACAATATAAAAAACCTGATAATTGACTTAAGGGCTAATGGGGGAGGACTGTTAAACGAAGCGGTTAAGATTGTAAATTTTTTCATTCCTAAAGGCCAAGAAGTAGTAAGCACCAAGAGTAGAATTAAAGAGATGAATAGGTCTTATACCACGCAAGCTTTGCCAATTGCACAAGAGCTTTCACTCGTTGTCTTAGTAGATGAATACTCTGCATCTGCTAGTGAAATAGTTGCAGGAAGCCTGCAGGATTTAGACAAAGCAATAGTTATAGGAAATACTAGCTTCGGAAAGGGCCTGGTACAACAAACCAAGCCAGTAAGTTTTGGGGGACAAATAAAACTAACAGTTGCAAAATACTATACCCCAAGCGGTAGATGCATACAAAAACTAGACTATTCTACAGTTCAGGGAAGCTCTAAAAAGATAGAAGACAGCCTAGTTAAAAAGTTTAAAACTAAAAACGGCAGAACTGTTTACGACTCTAGAGGAATAGAGCCAGACATAAAAATAGAACCGCAATATTTTAATGCTGTTACCCAAAACCTTCTTGTAAAAGATGTGATTTTTGATTTTGTTAACGAGAATATTAATTATTATAAAAAAGACTCTCTTTTTCCTGATTCTTTCTTGATTTCAGACACTGCTTACAGTACGTTTATGTCCTATGCAATAAATAAAAAAATGGACTACCAAACCGAATCTAGCCAACAGCTAAAAGAGTTTGTAAAAACAGCGAAGAAGGAAAAATATATAGATGAAAATGAGGAGGTTTTTAAGTTGCTAGACAGTATTTTTAAAGTAGACCTTTCTAAAGACTTAAAGAAACACAATAAAGAGATAAAGTTTTTCTTAGAAAATGAATTCATCTCTAGAAAACATTTTCAAAAAGGAAGAATGGAGGCATCAATTAAGGAAGATCCCTACGTGAAACAAGCAATAGATGTTTTTAAAAACACCACCAAATACAACCAAATACTAGGCATTAACTAATTGCTAAAAAATACCACACATAGAAAAGTATATATATTTTTTATTTCTTGTCTGGCAGCCAGCATAAGTTTAGGCAAAGTTCCAATGAGCCTTTCTTTGATTGGGCTTTCTTTTAACTGGCTTTTGGAATCAAATTTCCAATTAAAATGGAAAAGAATAAAGGACCAAAAATATCTACCTATAATTTTCTCAGGACTTTTTTTGATAGAACTTCTTTGGCTGCCTATTTCAAAGGACATTACAGTTGGACTTAACGTACTTAGAATAAAATTACCACTTCTTCTTCTTCCCTTAATAATAGGATCTTGTATTAGTTTTTCTAAAAGAGAGTGGAAAGTAATTATTACCACTTTTTTTATTGGAATTTTAGCAAGCACTATTTGGGTGTATCTAGTTAGTTTAGAGATTCTTCCTACCAAAAAAGATTCAGGAACGATAAGAGACGCATCTATTTTTATGTCACACATTAGATATTCTTTGTTACTATCTTTTTCCGCAGTGCTTATTTTATGTTTAGCCTATAAAAACATAATTAATAAATTAATAGCCGTAATAATTTTTCTGTGGTTGCTTTTTCTAATATTCAAATTAGCAACCATTACAGCCATTTTAGGACTTTCTTTTGCCCTTCTTTTTCTTTTTATTGCATTTGTTTTTTCATCAATAAACAAAAACAAAAAAGTATATATAGCAGGTATTGCATGTCTGTTTTTTTTAGCAGGCCTTTATGTAACAACGATTGTTAATGACTTTTACCACGTTAAAAGCAAAGAAAGATCTTTACAAACCCACAGCCTGGGAGGTGAAAAATACCAACGCGACCATCAAGACAATACGACAGAGAATGGGTTTTATTTATGGGAAAACATTGCCCAAAAAGAACTAGAAAGAACATGGAATAGAAAAAGTAAAATTAGTTTTAACTCTAAGGACAAAAAAAAACAACCTGTTAAGGCAACCCTGTATAGGTTTTTAACCTCTAAAGGGCTTAATAAAGACTCTGTGGGCTTAAGCAATTTAACCCAAAACGAAATTCAAAAGATTGAAAATGGAGAAACCAGCTCTGTTGAGTACAATAATTTTGAGAAAAGAATAAGATCCCTTCTTTACCAGCGGGAATCAAGAAAGAAAAGTACCGACCCCAACAACCAGACCATCAACCAAAGAGTTGTTTTTTGGAACGCAGGAATAAATATTTTCCTAAATAAACCAGTATTTGGACACGGGCCGGGAGGAGCCAAAACACAATTCAAAAAACATTACAAATCCCAAAACACTAATCTTAAAAAAAACAATCAGCTACTAGCACACAATCAGCTTATCACACAGGCAATTAATCTTGGAGGTCTAGGAGCTATCATTTGGCTATTTATTATGCTTTACAGCTTTTTGAAAGTAGAAAAAGAAATGTTCCTGTTTTTTGTTCCCTACCTTTTCCTCATGCTTTTTGCTTTTATGTCAGACGATATGTTAGAGGTACAAGCTGGTGTAACCATTTTTTCTTTTTTTGGAACACTTATGTTGTTTTACAATTCAAAAAGTTTAGAACTCAGCTAAAAAAGTAATTAGTTTTTTTACGGCCAAACCTCGGTGGCTAATTTCATTTTTTTGCGCAATAGACATCTCTGCAAAAGACTCTTTATATCCAATAGGTCTAAATATAGGGTCGTAACCAAACCCTCCTTTTCCTGTTTTTTCTTTAAGAATTTCACCCTTTACCACCCCTTCAAAAAAGTATTCTTTTCCCTGTAAAACTAAAGCTATTACGGTTTTGAATTGGGCAGCTCTATTTGGTGTTTCTCCAAGTTCTTGTAAAACTTTTTGCATATTGTTTTCAGCATTGCAATCAGGTCCTGCATACATAGCAGAATAAACGCCAGGTTGATAATTCAAAGCTTCAATTTCTAGCCCTGTATCGTCTGAAAAGCAATCCAAACCAGTTTTGTCGTAAATATATTTGGCTTTTTGTAGCGCGTTCTTTTTTAAGGTGTCTCCTGTTTCTGGAATTTCTTCAGTTATCTTCAGATCTTTTAGCCCAACAATTTCAAAACTATTTATTGCAGACTTAATTTCTTTTAATTTATTAGGGTTTGCTGTGGCAAATACAATATTTTTAACTTTCATAAATAAAATATTATACAAAGATAGGATTAGAGTAACAGTCTTTGGTTAATAATTATAAGATAATAAACTTCAAACATAAATAACCTACATTAATTTTGGAGAAATGAAAAAAGTAGCAGTTATTGAAGGAGGCTATAGCAAAGAAAAGTCTATTTCTATTAAAAGCGCGAAGACCGTATTTGACAATCTAGATAGGACAAAGTTTGACCCTACTAGAGTCTTAATTGATGAAAATGAATGGACGGCTTATGACGAGGATGGTAGATATTCCATTGATAAAAACGACTTTAGCTTCATTAAAAATGGTGACAAAAACAATTTTGAATATGCATTTATACTAATTCACGGAACACCAGGGGAAGATGGAAAACTGCAAGGCTATTTAGACATGGTTGGCATTCCCTACAACACTTCTTCTGCTCCAATTATGGCCCTTACTTTTCAAAAATTTCATTGCAATCAATTTTTAAAGAATTTTGGAATAAATGTGCCAGAAGCTGTACTAATAAAGCCAGATGATGATATTAATGAGGAAGAGACGTTAAAAAAAGTTGGACTTCCCTGCTTTGTAAAACCAACAGATGCGGGCAGTAGTTTTGGAGTTTCAAAAGTTAAAAAAGAAAGTGATTTATTGCCCGCAATAAAAGGAGCTTTTAATCACGGAAGTGAAGTAACTATAGAAGAGAATATTGAAGGCAGAGAAGTTACATGTGGGGTTTTTAGGAACAGTGAAGGAATAAAAGCACTGCCAATCACGGAGATATTAACGGAAAATGAATATTTTGACTATGATGCAAAGTACCATGGGAAATCTAAGGAGGTTACGCCCGCAGAGTTAGATATATTTATGACAAATAAAATTAAAGAGTTAACAATAGAGATATACGGAACATTAGGAATGAGAGGGATCGTTAGGATGGACTATATATTAAGCAAAGATAAAGTACCTTTTTTAATAGAAATTAATTCGGTTCCGGGAATGAGCAAGGAGAGTATTATTCCTCAGATGGCTAAAGTTGACAATATAGAACTGTCTATGTTGTTTTGAAGGGCGAAACAACTGCTTTAATTGTTACTAGAGCCAGCCCTTTAATTTTAATCAAAAAATTAGATGTTTAATAATTGCAAAAAAGCGTCTTTTGAATATGAAGACGGGCGATAGCTTTATAGCTTTAAATAAATATTTTAATGCTGTTTTTTTGCTTTGCTTTGAAAGAGCTATGTGTAAGGATATGTATGAATAAGTATTCTGAGTAATTTGAAATTTATTTTTAAAGTATTTTTTAATAATTTCTTTGTCTGAAAACATTTCAATGAGCATTAACTCTTTTCTTTTTATCAATGCATTTATATTAATTATCATAACACTTCTGCTGCTGTGTTCTATAATTGTTGATGTTACAATCAGAGAACTATGAATTGTATAGCGAGCAGCTAGCTTAAGCCAAAGTAAATAATCTTCAGAAGCTGACAAAGCTCTTATAGTACTAAATGGGTGTTTTTTTACTATATCTAACCTTACAAAAACACCATTACAACTTAAACAGTTTCCTTGTACCAGCGAAAAATTAATGTCAGTTACTAAATTTTTTCTTTTTAAAGTGCGGCCTTCTGTATTTTTAATGTCATATCCCAAATGAAAAACCTCAGGATTATTAAATTTTTGAAGCATCACTATGGCTTCCGAGAGATGATTGCTATAGGCTAAATCATCAGAATCAAAAAAATTGATGTAATTTCCTTTCGCTAGTCTTGCCCCATAATTTCTTGCAGCGCCTCTTTCCCCATTCTCTTTTTTGTGATATTGAATTCGTTGATCTTCAATTTCTCGAACAACTTTTTCGGTATTATCTGTACTTCCATCATCAACTATAATCAGTTCAAAATTTGAATATGTTTGACTTAATAAAGATTGTATTGTTTTTACAATAAATTTTTCTCTGTTGTAAGT